>JAGQUU010000188.1 GCA_020438345.1 Solirubrobacterales bacterium
CGGGAGGGGGCTCGGGGGTTGCCTGGTCGAGCTGTCTGAAACCGGACGTGGGCCGCTGACCGCCGAGATGGCTCGTACCGGAGATGACATGGCGTGGGGCAGTGGTCAGGCCGCGGCTCTGGATGCGCTTCGCCAACGGGTCGGTGGCCCGGAGATCACCGCCTTCTGTTCGACGCTTGAGAGGTCGCGCCGCCTTGGCTCTCTCCTTGCCGACCAGCTTCGCCGTCAGTCGGCAACCCTGAGGCAGGATCAGCGGCGGGCGATAGAGGAGGAAGCAGCCCGCGCCGCCCCGAAGATCCAGCTGGTCATCGCCCTGGTCCTGGTGCCTTCGGTCCTGCTCCTGATAGTCGCGGCCCTGGCCGCAAACGCCGACTCCCTGCTCAACACCGGATACTGAGGCTCGGTAACGCCAGCCTTCCGGAACGGTCTCCCCGGGAGCGGAGGGAGTTGTTCCGGAGGGTGGGTTCAGGTTTGAGGCAAGGTTTCGGATGAAGCCTGATGCCGCGTTGCCTGTTGAACGGGTCAGGGCTTTTCGATTCACCTCCGGGCGGGGTGGCCACCCTGGGGGACTTCGGGGTGGCCAGCCCTGGGGGACTTCGGGGTGCCGGCCTGACCGGCCGGTGAGACAGCCGACCCAGGCGGATCCGGGGTTAGTCCCGGGTTGAGGTTTCGGCGGCTTCCTGTATGAGACGGCTGGCGACGAAAGTGCCGTTTTCTGTCACCTGCTCCAGGCCGGCGGTGTCATCCATGTGCTTCGACACGTAGGCCACGAGGTGCCCGCTTTCAAGTTCGAACGCGAAACTCTTCACCGGGCTTTCCGCGAGCCAAACAATGAAACTGGGTGAGAAGAGCCGGCGGACCCAGACCTGGTCCTGGCCCTTGGAGACGAAGACCTCGAAGCGTTTATCGAAGGCGGCACTCTCCAGCTTGACCCTTTCCGAGCCACCGAACTTGTCCTCGAGGCCATCCAGGAATCGGAAGCCTGCACGCTGGACCCTGAGCAAAGGCAGATGCGGGACCACATCCGGCATCTCGACATGAACGAAAGTGAAGGGGTAGTTGGTCTCGGTTTCGTCGCCGTCCGAATCCCGGTGAACCTCGGTGTAGGTGTAGAGCACCAGATCGCCGTCGATGCCCGGAGCCAATTCGCCACTGAACAGTTCATCGGTTTTCGACTTGTCCCCCTTGCGGAGCAGGGGAGTGAGCTCACCGATCGAAGGGCTGGAGCTGCGGGTCAGGCCATGAGTCGAGCAGTATGAGTCGTAGAAGGCATCCTCGGCCCGGCTGTCAGCGATACCGAAGATCACCAGAAGGATGATCAGAAAAACCCCGGCGAGAACCAGCAAACCGATTACCGGACCGATCAGAGCACCGGACACGGCTCCACCCAGAATCGAAAGACCGAGCAGCCAGGCCCAGGTCGACTTCTTTCGCAGCAACTCCTTGAACTTGGCTGAACGCAACTGGTTGGCGTGGTGAACCTCGACGGTTCCGGTCGAGGTGGTTCCCGCAAAGACGCCCGTGCCTTCCGGGCCGGGCTCTGATGTGCCAGTTGCTTCGGGTTCGGTTTTCTCGCTCATTTCTTCCTCGCTCATCTAGCTGCGCTCCCCTTCGGTGTCCGGAGATGTTTGCAAAATCTCTTCCTTGATTCGGGCCGTGACAATGGTTCCGACCTCGATTATTTCGTCGAACCCCTCGATGCTGTCGCGGTGCTTCGGTACATAGGCGCAGAGCCAGCCATTCTCAAGCTCGAAGGCAAACTTCTCCGGAGGGCTTTCAGTCAGCCAGACGATGAAGCTGGGGGAAAAGAGGCGGCGGACAAAGACCGGGTCCTCCTGCTTGCCCACGAAGATCTCGTAGCGGTCCCGCATCGCCTCACTTTCCAGGGTGACCCGTTCATGGTCGCGGCGGAAAGTGTCCTCGAACTTCTCCAGGGCCTTGAACCCCGACTTCCGCTGGACCCTGAGTTCCCGCAGGCTCTGGATGGCCTCCGGCAGATTGAAGAGCACGATCGTGAACGGGTAGTTCACTTCGGTCTTGTTGCCCTTGCTGTCACGGCTCTCCACGATGAACGTGAAGAGGGCGAGCTTGCCCTCGATCTCCGGGCTGAGCATCCCCTCGAACATCGCCTCTACCCGCTGCTTGTCGCCCTTTCTGAGCAGAGGTGTTTCACCACCGAGCGACTTGCCTCCCGGCCAGAGGGTGAGGCCACGGTAATCAGCGTAAGCCTCGTAGAAGCCCTGGGCGGCGCGGCTGTCGGCCATGGAGAAGGTGATTGCGATCCCGACCAGGAAGGTCACCACGAACAGGCCAAGAGCGAAGACCGGTCCGATGATCAGACCGCAGGCGGCCATCACCAGCGAGCAGATCACGATCACGATCCAGGTCTTCGGTTTGCCCAGGAGCTTCCTGAACTCGGCTCCCCTCAGAGCGTTCGCGTGAGTCACTTCCGACATGGCGGCAGCCTAGAGCCTGCGGTATCCGGATGCGAGATTCCGGGCTGCCGAGCAGTGCATGCCGCTGCAACAGCGGTTGCAGATTTTGGAGGGTGGTGGGGAGTTGTGTTGCAAAGTGGGGCGAAGTGGGTTACAGTCCTTTTCGAGTTGAAGCCAACGGGCCGGGGTGATGGAGCTCCTCCCGCTCTCACCACCCCGGCCCAACTCTTTTCCGGTCAACCAACGGCGAGGCAAGAAAGGACGAGGAGCGGTGGCGTTCAGAGGCCAGCACGAGCACAGCCTCGATTCCAAGGACCGCCTCACGGTTCCCCGCAAGTTCCGCGCGGCCCTCGATGACGGATACGTTCTTGCCAAGGGTCCGGATGCCTGCCTATGGCTCTATGCGACGTCGGAATTTGACGCGATGGAAGACCGTTACGTTGCGCCCCACAGCCCCTTCGGTGCCAACGCCCGAGACCTGAGGCGGATGCTCAACGCAAGCGCCGACGAAGGCGAACTTGATGCGGCCGGCCGCATCCGCATCCCGGAACTTCTCAAATCAGCGGCCGGACTCGAAGGTGCCTGCACGGTTGTCGGGACTGGTCAATACATCGAGGTCTGGAACACCGAAGCCTGGGCGAAGAAGAACGCCGAGTTGCTCGGTCAGTTCGCCGAAGTGGCTGAAAACCTGGCCGGGGGCGAGGAGTGACCGCCGCCCTGCGGCCCGCCCCGACCGGAGCAGAGATGGCCGCCCATCCCGAAATCCCAGACCGTCCCGGGCAGGGGCCCTCCGGGCACATCCCGGTGCTGGCGCGCGAGCTGGTCGACCTGATCGGGCCGCAGCCGGGAGAGACAGTGATCGACTGCACCTTCGGGGCCGGCGGGCATGCCCGGCTGGTCGCCGAACGGATCGGCCCGGAAGGCACGCTGATTGCGATCGACCGGGACCCGGTCGCCCGGGCCCGCTTTCAGGAGTTCCAGAGCCTTGATCTCTGCCGGACTGCCTTCATCACGGAAGAGTTCAGCCTGGCGCTGAAATCCCTGCAAAATGAAGGGATCAGGGCATCGGCGCTGTACATGGATCTCGGGATGTCTTCACTACAGGTTGACGCCGCCGAGCGTGGCTTCTCCTATTCACATGACGCGCCCCTCGACATGCGGATGGATCCGCGCCAGAGCCTGACCGCCGAAGTGATCCTCAACACCTGGTCCGCGCAGCAACTCGCACGGATGCTGCGCGAACTGGGAGAAGAGAAGTACTCGGTTGGCATAAGCCGCCAGATAGTTGCCCGGCGGCCGCTCGAAAGTACATCCGACCTTGTTGATGCGATCAAGGCCGGAATGCCGGCCGCGGCCCGCTTCGGATCCGGTCATCCCGCCCGTCGCAGCTTCCAGGCACTCCGAATCGCAGTGAACGGCGAAATGGAAGCGATCGATGCCGCTCTACCGATCGCCTGGGACACCCTCGAAACGGGCGGTCGCATGGCGGTCATCTCCTTCCACTCACTTGAAGACCGCCGGATCAAGCGCTTCTTCAACGACCTCGCTACAGGCTGCACCTGCCCGCCCGAGCTCCCCGTTTGCGTCTGCGGGCATGAGCCCGAAGCCGAAATTCTGACCCGCAAGCCGATCTCGGCCGACGATGACGAGATCGGGGTCAATCCGCGGGCCCGCTCGGCCCGGCTGCGCGGAGCGATCAAGGTCTCCGCGGGAGAGGAGGCCCGCTGATGGGCGCTCCCGCCCGTACCGTTCCAGTGCTTCCGGCCCGTCGGCCGGCTCGTCGGGCAGTACCCCGGCGCCGCCCAGCGACAGGCCGGCCCGCCGGGAACCAGCCTTCTCGACTTCGGCTGATCCGCGGCACCGCCCGCGCGGTCACACACCTGCCGGAAACCGGCGCGGTGCGGATCGCCGCCACCGGAAGACGCTGGATCGCAGTGATCGCCGTGCTCTTGCTCGGAATCGTCGGAATCAACGTAATCACGGTCAGTTACGGAGCAAGCGCCAGCAAACTCGAAACCCGGATCGAAGCGCTGGAGAGGCAGAATGCCATCCTCAAGTCTTCCGAGACGGCTGCATTGGCCATGCCCCGTGTCCAGAGCCAGGCCGGGGAAGAGGGCATGTTCCTGCCCGCCCCGGATGACATTGTCTACAGGTCCTTTCAGGAAAGTGACTACGCGGCGGCCGCCGAACGCCTGGCGGCCGGAGGCTGATGCGTCTCCCGCGACTCGAGCGCCGCGTGGGTCTGCTCTTCGGAATCAGCCTCGCCCTGCTGGCGATCCTCTTCGGCCGGGCTTTCATGCTCCAGGTTCTCCAGGGTGATTCGCTTGCATCCCAGGCGAGCAGCCAGCAGGAGGACATCATCGAGGTTCCCGGGTTGCGTGGCTCGATTCTCGATCGCAACGGCCAGCCACTGGCCGGATCCGAACCGGGAGCGACGATCTACGCCACCCCGTACCAGATCAAGAACGCCCCGGAAGAGGCGAAACTGGTTGCGGATGCTCTCGGTACCAGTCCGGATGAAGTGCTTGACGCGATCACCCAGCCTGGAGGGTTCTCATATGTCGATCGCAAGGTGGACCTGAAGAAGGCGGGCCGGGTCGAAAGGCTCGGCCTTGAAGGGATCGGGCAGGTGCCCGACACGCTGAGGGTTCGGCCACAGGGTGACATCGCCTCCCAGGTGATCGGTGCGGTCAGCGATGAAGGAGATGGCTTGACCGGTATCGAGGCCTCGCAGAACGAGATCCTGACCGGGGTGAACGGTGAACGCCGCCTGGTCAAGGACGCTTTGGGGGACCCGATCAGTCTGGATCATGTCCGGGATGCCGATGACGGATCTTCAGTTCAGCTGACCCTGGACGCGACAATCCAGGCTGAGGCAGAAAAGGTCCTTGCCGAAATCGGCGAGACCCACACCCCGATCAACGCTTCGGCGATCGTGATGGATGCACGAAGCTCGGACATCCTCGCAATGGCGAACTGGCCCCCGGTCGACCTCGACGACCTGAGTGATGCCGAACCGGAGGATCTGCTCAACGTCGGTACCTCATACACCTATGAACCCGGTTCTACATTCAAGGCTTTCACCGTCGCCTCGGCGCTCCAGTCGAAGACGGTCAGCCCGGTCAGCACCTTCACGCTCGCCCCGAGCATCCAGGTTTTCGACCGCACGATCGAGGAAAGCCACCCTCGCGGAACTGTGAACCTCAGCGTCGGCGACATCCTCGCCCAGTCATCGAATGTCGGCTCGGTCACGATCGGGCTCGAGATGGGGGCCAGGAAGTTCAGCAGGTGGATCGACCGGTTCGGATTCGGAACCAGGACCGGAATCGACTATCCGGCTGAAGAACAGGGAATCGTCCTGCCCTACAGCGACTGGTCAGGCTCAACCATCGGCAATGTGCCGATCGGCCAGGGGCTCGCGGTGACTCCGATCCAGATGGTGCAGGGCTACGGTGCCCTGGCCAACGGAGGGATACTCCGGACTCCACGATTGATCGAAAAGATCGACGGTGCCGAAATGCCTGCTGACGAAGGGCATCGAATTATTTCACCGCAGGTGGCAGGCGAGGTAAGGGAAATGCTGAAGGGCGTCCTCGCACCGGGAGGGACCGCCTCCGAGGTTTCGGTGCCCGGATACACGCTGGCAGGAAAGACAGGCACCGCCCAGGTGGCGACCGAGGACGGATACTCCGACACCCGGTACGTGGCTTCATTCGTCGGCGTGGCCCCTGCCGATGATCCGGCGATCGTCGTTTCGATCATGGTGAACGAGCCCCAGAACGGCCATTCCGGAGCGGAGGCAGCGGCACCCGGATTCGGTGAGCTCGCGGCTTTCACTTTGCCCTATCTCGGCGTTCCGACCGACCAGTGACCGCACCGGGTGGCCCCGTTTCCGGGTGCCCGGCCATCTAGAATCCCTGCCATGCGGCTGGACCAACTTGCCCGGGATCTGGCCTCGTCCGAACCAGTCGGCGACCCGGGAACAGAAATATCGTCACTAGCCTTCGACAACAGGAAAGTGGAGCCCGGAGCCCTCTTCTTCTGTGTTCGGGGGCTGACCAGTGACGGCCATGATTTCGCGCCGGCTGCCGTCGAGGCCGGTGCTGCGGCACTGGTTTGCGATCACAGGCTGGATCTGGACGTTCCGCAGCTCATAGTTCCTGACACCCGCGCGGCAATGGCGCCCCTGGCATCGACCTTCAACGGCGACCCGACCAGGGACCTGCGGATGGCGGGCATCACGGGAACCAACGGGAAGACGACCACGGCGTTTCTGCTCGCTGACACCCTTGAGTACGGCGGGTTGCCGAGCGGACTGATGGGAACCGTCAAGCAGGTCGTCGGGGGAACTGAAGAAGATGTCGTCAGGACAACTCCCGAAGCAATCGACCTCCAGGCTGCGTTCCGGCGAATGCTCGAGGCAGGTGACGAAGCCTGCGTCATGGAGGTTTCCTCCCATGCGATGGCCATGCACCGTGCCGACGCGATCGATTTCGATCTTGCCGTTTTCACCAACCTGACCCAGGATCACCTCGATTTCCACAGTGACATGGAGGAGTACTTCCAGGCGAAAAGGCTTCTCTTCGCTGCCGGACCCGATGCTTCGGTGGTCAATGTTGACGATGAATATGGTCGACGCCTGGCAACCGAGTTCGACTGCCTGACTTACTCGGCAGATGGCAGGGCGGCAGATTATTCGGCTGTGGATGTCGGGTTCGATGCTTCCGGGGCCACGTTCACGGTCCAGTCCGAACACGGTGACCTGCCGGTGCGGACGGCGCTGCCGGGAGCCTTCAACGTTGCCAATGCTCTGGCCGCCCTGGCTGGTGCCATAGCCCTTGGAATAGACCCGGATGAAGCTGTCGCCGGGCTTTCAGGGGCCGGAAGGGTGCCGGGTCGTTTCGAACCGATTGACGAGGGGCAGGATTTCGCTGTGCTGGTCGATTACGCACATACGCCGGATTCAGTCGAGAACGTGCTTCGGGCAGCCCGCGGGCTCACGTCCGGACGGTTGATCGCAATCGTAGGGGCAGGCGGGGACCGTGACCGGGCGAAACGTCCGTTGATGGGCCAGGCCGGGGCTGAACTCTCGGATCTCGCCGTGATCACCTCGGACAACCCGCGTTCGGAAGATCC
>JAGQUU010000189.1 GCA_020438345.1 Solirubrobacterales bacterium
CAAGAGCGGCTGCCAGGAGAGGGGCCTCGTACCCGATCGCATATCCGATCTCGGGATAGGTTTCGAACCTGCCGGAGCCGAGAACCAGTTCGAACGCAGCGAACGCTGAAAGCAACGTGCCGGCCAGCCAGAAGCGGCGGTCATACCGGGACGGGACCTTCCGGAACCGGACCGGCCCGGGGTTCTGCCCGTAGCCGCGCAGCTCCAGAGTGGCGGCCACATCCACCGCCCGGTCGAGTGAGCCGGCCAGCAGCCGGTGCGCCATTGCCGCCCGGCCGACCGGCGTTGCTCCAGGCCCGCGCAGCGCAGCTGCCTCGCCGATTCGGGCGTAATCGGTCGCAGCCAGCGGCACGAGCCGGGAAATGAGGGTTGCGGTCAGAGCGGAGCGTCGGGCAACCCCGTGAACCGCCTGGAGGATCCGGTCGGGGTCCACACAGGCCGACCAGACTCCGATGACAACCATTGTCCCCAATGCACGAAGTCCGATCACGCCGCCTGCCGCGATCGCTTCCGCTGTCACGTCAACTCGTCCCAGGACCGGCCAGTCACCTAGACGGGCAAGAACGGTGGCACCGCGGCTGGTCACAAGTGCGTTGACGATCACCATCGTCAGAGCCAGAAACGCCCCGAGCTTCAGGGAGAAGTTGACAGCCCGGCCGGCGCCGCAACCGTAGCCCGCGATCGCGGCGCCGATCGTGGCCGCCAAGAGCACCACGGGGTCGGATGAAAAGAAGCAGAGGACCAGGTAGGCCCCCAGGTACAAGGCCACGGGCCCGGGTGACGCCGACTGCATGGATTCCCGACGGGGGACAAAGGCGATCGGCGAGAGTTTCTTCATGTGACTCAGGAGGAAGGTAGTGACGAGACATGGCCGTCGCTCACCACGGCTGCGTATCTCCGTTCGAGATCTTCCGGGTTGAGAGCGGCGGCAGCCATCTGAACAGCATGGTCGGTGCCACCGGTAACCAGCCAGACCGGCGGGTCGTCTGCTCTGCGCATCGCGGCAACCAGTCCGGCCTCCGGGCCGTAGTCCTGGGCTTCGTCACCCTTCGTATCGAGTCCGATCAGGTCCCAGGCGGGGCCGCGTTCTTCGAGAGGCTGTGACACGGAAGGACCCCCGAACCGCACGAACACACCGCTCTTTCCAGGCCCTCGGAGAATCCTTCGCCCTTCCGGTGTCTCAAGGACTTCATTCCAGCTACCGACCCGAATGATCATGTTGCTGGCCTTCTGCTCCAGATCTACCCCGTCGCCGCGAAGCTGATTCTCGACCATGCGGCAAGCTGCCTGCTCTCCGAGGCAGTCAACCTCCACGCCCCAGTCCCGGCCGTCGTAACCGGTCGCAAAGGGAGCGGGATATGCACCAACCTGGGCACCCACTTCCATCGCGTCGGTCCAGTCCCGGTAATCCCACCAGACCAGGTCGCCGGCTCCAACCGAAAACTGGGCCGAACCCCGCTCCGCGACTACTCCGTTCACCGAGAAAAACCAGTCGTAGCTACGACCGCCCGAGCTCTCTCCGGAGATACCGTCCACGGACTGGACGTATTCACCGCCGTATTCGGTGTCGACTTTCGCCTTTTCGTCCAACAGCCTCATCGCTGTGGCCGACTCGTTCACCGGCACTTCCGGATCGTCAACCAGAACATGTGACCCGTAGTCGCGGGTCACGAGCAGCGCGGCATCACCGGCTTCTTCACCCGGACCGAGACCGCAGCCGGCCACGGCCAGACCGGCAACCAGGAAGACAGCCACGCCGACGGTCCGGGCAAACATGCCCCCGGACCGTCGGCTGGCTGCACAATCCATCGTTTGCGTCGCTACTTCTTGATCGTGACCTGAACCCGGTTCGACGGGATCAGGCTGCCCTGGCGGGCGACCAGCCTGGTGTTGGCGTTGATGGTGAGGGTGGTGTAGCCCTGCGCGTTGGTCAGAGCGCCCCTGGCACCCGAGACCTTCGCTCCTTCAACCACGGACCGTTTGCCCTTGCCGTCGTACTTGAACACGCGAACCTTGACTTTCGCGCCCTTGCGCACCTTGCCGGGAGCGTTCAGGGCGAGGGTGTCCGGGGTGGTGTCCTCGTATGACTTCGCCAGGTAAAGAAGGATGCTGTCGCCCCTCTTCACCTTCGTGAGTTCCGCACCGGTCATTGAGTCGGTGTAGTTCTTGCGAAGTACCCACCACTCCTTGTTCTTCGCGGCCACTCCGCCGATTCCGCAGATCGCGAAGCCGAAGTCTCCGTCGGACAGCTTCAACGGGCGCAGTGCCTTGTACTGGACCGAAGCCTGGTAGAGCAGGCCGAGCGCAGTCGGGCCGCTGACTGAGCGTGCCGGACCGGGCTTGCCACCCAGGCAATCGGAGTTGGGCTTGATCTTCGCGGTGCCCGACTTCACGGTTCCGTCGAAGAGGATCTGCCCCTTCCAGGTGACAACACGCAGATTGGCGGGAACCTTGTCTGCGGCGACAGCCGGCTGGGCCAGGAGGCCGAGCAGCATTGCCAGCCCGAGCAGCAGCCCGAGGGCGGGTGAGGTGATTCGATTGGTCATTCGTTCCTTTTGTCCGGCGGCCTTACGCGAGGCCGCTATTTCGGTTGCGCCGAATGGCGCGAAGCCGGCAGGTCTTCGGACTCGGACGTTTTCATGTAGGCAGCCTTCCCAGACCTTGGTCCAGTGGCTCGGTGCCTTCAAGGACGTCCCTACCGCTGCGCGTCAGTTCCGGATTCGGACCGGATTCCCTGACCCCGCTGATGGGGTGCGACCGACTTCACAGGTAATGATAGAGCGTCCTGAACTGTCCGGACCTGTCAAGATTGCGAATCCGCTCATTCGCGACGGATCCCCTCACCATGGACTTCATTCACCAAGTCACAGAACAGTTGCCCCTTGCCCTCGGTCCCAGCTGGCTGGATCCGGATCAGCTGATCCGGACTTTCGGCATGCTCGGGGTGCTGGTCATCGTCTTCGTCGAGTCGGGCCTGATGGTCGGATTCTTCCTGCCGGGCGATTCCCTGCTTTTCACTGCCGGACTCCTTTCTGCCAGTGACGTACTGCCTCCGATCTGGGTGCTACTTATCACTATCCCGATTGCCGCAATCGCCGGTGACCAGTGCGGCTACTGGATCGGACGCCGCTTTGGCCCGCCTCTTTTCAACCGGCCTGACAGTCGGCTGTTCAAGCGGGAGTATGTGGATCAGACAGCCGCCTTCTTCGAGAAGCACGGTCCTCGGGCAATCATCCTCGCCCGCTTTGTCCCGATCGTCCGCGCCTTTGTCCCGGTGATGGCCGGCACCTCGAAGATGCATTACCGGACCTTCCTCACCTACGACATCGTCGGGGGAATCCTCTGGGGTGCAGGCGTTACTACTCTCGGCTACTTCCTCGGCCAGATCGAGTTCGTCAAGAACAACATCGAGTTCATGCTTATCGCGATCGTCCTGGTCTCGGTCGCCCCTGTCCTGTTCGAGATCCGCAAGGCCAGGAAGTCGGCGGAATCCCACCAGAAGCCCGAACCGTTCGAGAATCCGATCGACGAAGAGGGCGAACCGATCCACCAGGAAACCCAGGTCTGAGTTAGCGGCCTTGCCTCCGGGCAGCTTTTAGCCTAATCTCTGGTGCTGGAGGCAGGGGGTTAAATGAACGGTTTCCGAATGGTCTGGTCAGGGTTCGTGGTGCTGATGTCAGCGCTGGCGATAGCGCCTGCCGCAATGGCCCATCAGAGTCCCGCCGGTTGTACTGGTTCGGCCCCGCGGGTCGAATTCTCCAATCCCCCCGCAGCAGGTGAGGTGTTTCGTGAAGCCGACGGGCACGAATTC
>JAGQUU010000190.1 GCA_020438345.1 Solirubrobacterales bacterium
GTTGCACTGCGTGACCTTTCCTTCGAGGTGTCGCGGGGGGAATTCTTCGGAATCGTCGGGCGCAATGGTTCCGGCAAGAGCACCTTGCTCAAACTGATGGCTTCGATTTACCAGGCGGATGCCGGCCGGATCCGCATGGCCGGAAGACTGGCTCCGTTCATAGAGCTCGGGGTGGGGTTCAACCCTGACCTGACCGCGCGGGAGAACGTGGAGCTGAACGGTGTGATGATGGGCCTGAGCCGCAAAGAAGCCCGGTCGCGACTGGATGCGGTGCTGGACTTTGCCGAGCTGCGTGAGTTCGTTGACCTCAAACTGAAGAACTACTCCTCGGGAATGCTGGTCCGGCTGGCCTTTTCAACGATGATCCAGGCCGATGCGGACATCCTCCTGATCGATGAGGTCCTCGCGGTTGGCGACGCTTCGTTCCAGCAAAAGTGCACGGATGTGTTCCGCGAGATGAAGCAATCGGACAAGACGGTGGTGCTCGTCACCCATGACATGAGCAGCGTTGACGCCTACTGCCACCGCGCGATGCTGATCCACGACGGCGACATCCAGACGATCGGCGATCCGGACGAGGTAGGCCGCCGTTATCTGCGGCTCAACTTTGAAGAGGAATCGAATGGCCAGCGGCAGGAAGGCACAAGGCCGGACCTCCACACGAGGCTGGTCGAGGCCTGGCTGGAAGATGATCACGGAAACCGGGTACCGAATGTCGAGGTCGGGTCCGAGCTGCGGTTGAACGCGGTCTTTGAAGCGACCGCGGATCTGGTCAATCCTTCTTTCGCTTTCCTCTTCAAGGATGGTGACGGTGAGCAGATCTTCGGTTTCAACGAGGAAATGAAAGACATCGAGGTCAGGACCGGCGAACGGATCAGGGTTTCCGGGCGAGTCGACAACAATCTTCTGCCGGACCGGTACGCCGTCACCTCGTGGGTGGTGAGCAACCCGGACACGGGTGACCAGGCTCTCCAGGTGATTGACCTTCTTTCCTTCGTGGTTTTCGGAACCAGGACCGGGCCGGGGGTAGTCAAGGTCCCGGGGGATTTCAATCTGGAAGTCGAAAGGGACAGGTGAGCGAGGCAGCCGTGAGTGAGCCGGTCGAGCCGCCGGCTGATCTGCCGGAACTGGTCGAGGTCCAGGGTCCGACTTCGATCGGTGGTGGCTGGCACCGCTTTTTCGAGTTGCTCACGCTGATCTCGGTCACCGAATTCAAGAAGACCTACTTCGACACGGCGCTCGGCTATCTCTGGTCGCTGATCAAACCGCTGGTTCTGTTCGGGGTGCTGCTCTTCGTTTTCACCCAGATCTTCCGGGTTGGCTCGCAGGTCGAGTTCTACCCGGTGCTGCTGCTCTTCAACATCGTTCTGTTCGGTTTCTTTCAGGAAGCTTCGATCTCCTCGGTCACCTCGGTGGTGAGCCAGGAGGCGATCGTGCGGAAGACCCAGTTCCCGCGACTGGTGATTCCTCTGGCGGTGGTGCTCACGGCCCTGATGAACCTGGGTGTGAACCTTGTGGTCGTTCTGGTTTTCGTCTTCGCTTTCGGGGTTGATCCGAGTTGGTCGATGTTTCTGTTTCCTGTCTGGATGGCAGCACTCGTGATCCTGACCGCTGCGGTTTCGCTGATCCTCTCGTCCCTGTATGTGAAGTTCCGGGATGTGGCGATCATCTGGTCGGTCGGCGTGACCGTACTTTTCTACGGGACCCCGGTTCTCTACCCGATCGAGATCGTGCCGGAGAAGTACCACGACATTGTCATGTTGAGTCCGTTGACGATCCTTTTCGTGCAGGCCCGACACTGGTTCATTGACCCTTCCGCGCCTTCAGCGGTCGAAGCGGCCGGTGGCTGGTTGAGTCTGCTTCCGGCCGGCCTGATCAGTATTGCTACATGTGTGTTCGCGGTCTGGATCTTCCGTCACCAGGCACCGCGGGTCGCCGAGGACCTTTGAGCAAAGCCGAAGCCGTGGTGATCAGTCCTTGCGTCGCAGGGTAACCACGACCTGGTACATGTCGCTGGCCTGCGGGGTCACGTCAAGCAGTTCGAACATGTCCCACTTTTCGCGAATGTAGTCGAGTCCGATCACGGCTTCGCCGTAGTGCATTTTCGTCCCGTCGAACTGCGGATGGGACTCGTCGGAAGCATGTGGCTGGAATCCGTACCGGGGGCCTTCATAGGCCTTGGCCAGGTCCGGTCCGGCCTGTTCCAGCAGTGGCGCAGATTCAGCCGAGATCCGGAGGTAACCAGGCGGGCGCACGGTGACGAAGAACAGCCCGCCAGGCTTGAGTGATCCGTGAATTGCGTTGAGACATGTCAGGTGTGACTCTTCGGAGATATGGGTGAAAACCGAGAATGAATAGGCCGCATCGAACTTCTCTTCAAACGGGATCTCTCTTGGCAGGAACTCGCTGCGGGCGAGAGTCGCCCGGACTCCAGCCTCGCGACAGGTATCAAGAATCGACTCGACCGGATCGCAACCAAAAAGCCGGTCGGGAGTCACTTCACGTCCGAAAAGCCGAAGGAGGCGCCCCCATCCACAGCCGAAATCGAGCAGGCTTGCTTCCTCGACCGGGATCTCGCCGTAGCGGCGGATCCTCGCTTTTACCTTGGAGTAGAAGCTTGCGCTCTGGGCTGCGAGGGTCACGCCTTCGGCGCCGTTCCAGCTGATCTGAAGGGCCGGGTCGGGAACCTCGGGCAGGGCTTTGAGAATGGCGGGATAGGCGGAGTAGGAGCGGGTGGAGAGCAGCGCCCACAGGTCATCGCTCAGCCCTGAGAAAACTGAAAGTGGCAGGTCGGGATCGGTCGTGAGGCGGGCTTCGACCGGGTCAAGTTCCGCGCCGAAGCAGGGCTTCAGCCAGTCGTCAAGGTCGATTGCAGCAGCCTTTTCGGATTCCCCGGCCAGCCGGCGGGCATGGGGTTCAAGCTTGCGGGTGAGAGCGGCCGCTCCGGCGCGCAGTCGGCCATTGCTCATTTCTGGACCTCGGATCTGACGGATTTCACCGGGGGAACCCTACGGGAAGGCGATTGCGGTGATCAGCTTCGGCGGGTGCGGCCCATAATCTGCCGCAGGGGTTTCGTAGCCCGCCAGCTGGCTGAGCTCTCGAATTCGGCTCGTTGTGCATCGAGTGCTTCCTGTTGCCGGATCCGGTCGTCCTTCATGGTCTGATGCAGTCGGGATGCTTCTTCCTGCACCTGGACGAGGTTGTGCCGGAGGGCATCGATTTCCCTCGGATCGTCACTCATTGCCATCACTTCCGCAGCGGTCAGGTTCGCTTCCTTCTTGACCAGCATTGGCCAGCGCTGGCTGTGGATATCCTCGATCGTCTCGATCTCGAAGAGCCTTCCCCAGTGTTCGCGCACCCACCAGTCCGACATGAAGACCATGGGGGTTCCTTCTTCCCGGGTCCGGTCCTTGTAAAGAACATTCATGCCGACCCGGTTTTCGTCCCAGGGTTCGAAAGCGACGATCTCAGACTGGGCCGGACCCATGAAGGTTGCCATCAATCTCCCGCCGGGCTTGAGGATCCTGTGGAGTTCGATCAACCAGTCCGCGGAGTTGTCAGTCAGGTGGGTGAAGACCGAGATTGCCCAGATGAAGTCAAAGCTTTCGTCCTCAAACTCAAGCGGCGGGTTGAGGTCACAGACCCTGGTGTGGAGTGGAAGGTCGCAGTCTTCGAAACTCTCGATACTCGACGGGTCAATGTCCACACCCCAGAATTCGCCTTTGGAGGCTTCCTCGGTGAACTGACGCAGGGTTCGTCCGGGTCCGCATCCGAAATCGAGAACCCGCTTACCTTCGAAGGTCCATCCTTCAGGCAGCAGATCGTAGAGCCGGGTTCGGGTTTCGGGTCCCAACCTCCCGTACTCCTCGGCGAAAAAGCCCTCCCAGTTCTGCGGCTGATCCCTGTCGCTCATGGCGAGAAAACTACAAGAGTGATTCAGGGCCCGCCCGGCAACGGCGCAACCCGGCAGGCAGTTTCATTTGATCCGGGCAGGCCGGGACCCCGGAGCCGGTGGAGTTTCAAACTGTGGCTGAGCGGCAACTTAACCCGGACATGTGGCAATCTTCTGACATGGGGACTGAAGATCCGCGCGTTGCCGTGGTGATTCCAAACTGGAACTGCGTCGAAGACCTGCAGGAGTGCATGCGTTCACTCCGGGCCCAGAACAACGTTGAGCTTGAATTGATGGTTGTTGACAACGGGTCAACTGATGGGTCGGTGGAATGGATGGTCGAGCAGGGCATCCCCAATACGGCGCTGCCGAAGAATCTCGGCTTCGCTCCGGCCGTCAATCTCGGGTTCGCTCTCACCGATGCCCCGCTTGTCCTTGTCCTCAACTCGGACACGGTCCTGGAACCGGATGCGCTCGCCAGGATGGTCGCGGAGATCGAAGCCGACCCAAGGGTAGGCGGGGTTCAGCCGCGGCTTCTTTCATTGATCCGGGGTGAATCCCGTCATCCGGAGGATCCGCAGGCGGTGATCTACAGCCTCGGTCAGGCGCTGACCGCGGACGGCCGCGCCCGCGAGGACGGCATCGGCCTGACCCAGGGAGAGCGGGGTTTCGTTCCCCGCGAGATCTTCGGTGTCTGCGGTGCCGCGAGTCTTCTGCGACGGGAGCTGGTCGACCAGCTTGGTGGATACGACGAGAGCTACTTTGCCTTCTATGAGGACGTCGATCTGAACGTCCGGGCTCGCATGCTTGGCTGGACCTTCCGGCTGGTCCCTGACGCTGTGATCTGGCACATCGGCAACGCGGCCTGGCATACGGGCTTTGACCGGCCCGATGCGGAGAACGCAAGACTGGTTGCGCGCAACCGGATCTGTACGCAGGTCAAGTTCATGCCTTTCAGTTCCCTGCCCCGGATCTTCCTGGTCGAGCTCGCTGCGATTGGCCGGGCCCTTTTTGCCCGGAGGTTGATACTTACTTTGGCGGGGAAGGTTTCCGCTCTTGCCCAGATGCCGGATCTGATTCGTGCCCGTCGGAACCTGGAGCTTTCCGGAGACCGCCGGAAGGCGCAGGCGTGGCTGGGGGAAAGCCAGCGCAGCACAACCGATGTATTGAAGCGCCCGGTCCCGCCGCCGGGAACTCCACCGCAGGTCACCGGTGGTTAGGCCCGCCCCCGTCCGAGTTGGCTTCCGGGATCGAGCCGAGGAGATCGGTCATGCTCTGCCTGAAAGAGATCACAGGCTCCCAGCCGGTTGCTTTTCGCAGTAGTTCTGCGGAGCCGTAGGAAGCGGGTGCTTCACCACTGCGTCGTCGGCTTTCGCTGCTGGCCAGTTCAAGGTGCCTGCCCGAGACTTCGGAGATTGTTTCCGCGATCGAGGCAAGGCTTCGGGGTTTAGCGGAGCAGATGTTGTAGGTGCCGGCCAGTCCGGCTACACCGATCTCTTTCACAGCCCGGGCTGCGTCCCTCACATCCGTGATGTCCCGGGTTATCGCCGGATCCCCGACCTCAACCCGGGCGCTATCCCCGGGTTTCGCCTGTCGGGCGGCCCGGCAGAACTCGCTGGTCGCCTGTCCGGATGGCTCGCCGGGGCCGGTCAGGTTGAAACAGCGCACTATTGCCACCCTGGCCCCGGCCCAGCGAACGTACTGCTCACAGATGATCTCGGCCGAGAGTTTGGAAGCGGAATAAGGGGTCCTGGCTTCTGTTTCCGATTCCTCGGTGAACGGTGGTCCGCCGCTGTAAACAGCAGCCGAGGAAAGGCTCAAGAGCA
>JAGQUU010000019.1 GCA_020438345.1 Solirubrobacterales bacterium
AGCACTCCGACCATCACGAGGTCCTTGCCCGCATAGTCACGACTGACCTTGGCACCGATTTCGGAAACCTTGTTCTGCAGATCCTCTGCGGAGATCAGCACTCTGCCCACGGAGGCGAGCTCGTTCGGAGACGTGGCAGCCATTGCCGCCAGTCTAGAACCAAGTGATGCCAGAAGCGGCGGTGCCTGACTGATAAAGGTGGAAAGCGTGTTGGCATCACGCCGAAGCGGGCTGTAGCATCCTCTCCACAATGAGCGCATGGAGGGGCTGACTCGCGGGTGAACTGAGAAGGCGTTTCCTTGAAGCTCCTGTCCGCCAAATTCATTCGTAGGGAGAAATATGAAGTCAAGGTCTCTGGTCGTGCTCTGCTCGTTTGTGGCCGGTCTGGTCGGTGTGATCGTCGGGTCAGTCATCGCGAGTGCGGGGAATTCGCAGGTTGGTTCCAGTGCTGTCTCAGCGCCCGATTCGGCTCTGGTCGCGCAGGTGAGCAAGAAGAAGAAGAACAAGAAGCGCGGACCCAGGGGCCATCAGGGCGTTCCCGGTCCGGCCGGTCCAGCCGGTCCCGCTGGCCCTCAAGGTCCGGCAGGCCCTCCCGGCATGGGACTCAACTTCAACCGTGCCTTGACCGCCAACACGATTTCCGAAATCACGCTCGGTAATTTCACACTCACCGCCTCGGCTGATGCCAATGGCAACTGCGTGAACATCAGGATCCGCGCCAATGCCAAGGATTCCCGGCTTTCGGTCGGTTCCGGTGGAGTCTTCAGCTCCCTCTTGAACAACACCAACGCGTCAGTGCAGTCCGGTGACATCTCCCAGATGTTCACGGCGGTGACAGAAGATGGCACCAGCACAATGTCCGGCATCGTCGGCCGCGCCTCGGTCGGTGGCCGCTGCTACGTCTCGGGATACGTAACCGGCGTCTAGCCAAATCCCCTGATACACGAGACCGGGCCGCCCGTCACCGGGCGGCCCGGTCTCGTTCAGGGCCAGATCGTGAAGTAGGTGGAGGGCTGGCCCAATGCCGGGGACCAGTTCGTCCGACGGCTACTTTCCGAAAGGGGCGCGGGCGTAGAGGTGAAGGACCGGCGTGTCCGGTGCCTGGATCAGCAGGTGCTTCGAGCGAACCAGGCCCGGCACCCAGAGGACAGTCTCTCCGATCGCCAGGACCGGCCAGCTGCGGCGGCGAGACGCCGGAACGAGGGCGTCGGTGAATACGTCCTGGAGTTTCTTGCGGCCGCTCATCCCCAGAGGCTCGACCCGGTCCCCGTGCTGCCAGGGACGAAGTGCCAGCAACAGGTCATCGGGGCTCGGGGGAGCCTCGGACAGCCACATCCGGAGTTCCCGCTCGCCGAAGAAGGCGGACCAGGGATCACCGAATTGACCTCTTGCACCGGCTTCGTCTGTTGTCCGGGACTCGACCTCCCAGTCACCAAATCTCGCTATCCCGCTTTCGAGACTCACCGGAACCGGCAGTGGGATTTCTTCAATGCCGGTACCAACACCCGGCACCACAAGAACCCGGCCCTGTTCGATCACGAAACGGTCCCCCCCACCCAGATCAAGCTCCCCGCCCTCCGGGTCGGCCAGAAGCTGTTCGGCCGATGACGCCAGTTCCCGGGGCATCGCCACCGGACGACCCAGCTCCCGTTCGGCCAGATGCCTGAGGATGCGGCGCCGGACCGCGGGATGCCGACGGTCAAGGATCGCACCCTCCAGGCCGGATTCCGGGGAAAAGGCTGCGCTCTCAAGTGCCGCCTTCGCTAATTCGGCGAGTGCGTCCTCGTCTTCCTCGAGTTCAGCCCGGGTGCGAGCGATGTTCAACCCGGCAGCCGGGTTGACCTTTCCGAGGTCCTGAAGTACTCCGTGGCGGATCCGGTTTCGGGCGAAGCGCAGATCGTCGTTTGTGGAATCTTCGGCCCAGGGAGTCACATCTTCAAGCATCTGCCTGATCGTTCCGCGATCGAGACCGAGCAAGGGCCGAATGATCCTGCCGGAACGGGGTGGCATGGCCAGAAGCGCCCTGACCCCGGGAGAAGACGCGAGCCGGTAGAGAAATGTCTCGGCCTGATCGGTCCGGTTATGGCCAATCGCGATCCAGTCGAAGTTCCACTCCGAACGAACCCTCTCGGCCTCTTCCAGGCGGACCGAGCGGGCCCAGGCCTGGATGTTCCCCGCCGGTTCACCGGCCCGGTGAACGAGCAGCTCGATACCAAGCTGACCGCAGATCTCACGAACCAGTGCCTCATCAGAGCCGGCTTCATCCCGCAGCCCGTAGTTGACATGAAGGGCAACAAGCCGATCCGGCCCGAGAATGTGCCAGAGCCCGGTCAGAAGCGCCACAGAATCAGCGCCGCCTGAAACGAGTACGACTCCCCTGTCGCCGCCCCCGACCAGTTCAGAATCTTCGATTGCTCCTGCGATCACGGAGACCGGCTTGCCGCGGAACTGTTCGAAGTTGAACTCGCGGTCAGCTGCGGGCACGGACCAGGAAAAGCGGGGTCGGGACCGGGAAGCCCTTCAGCTCGACCTCACCGATCGGGTCGGTTTCAAGTTCGGGATGGTCGCTGATCGCAGCTGCTACCGCGTCGGTGATCAGCACCTCACCTCCCAGTGCCCGGTTGACCACCCGGTGAGCGAGATTGACCTGACTGCCGAAATAGTCTCCATCCCGGAAGACAACGGCCCCGTGGTGAATGCCTGCCCGGGGCTTCGGCCGGTCGGTGAACAGGGCCAGGAAACCGACCGCCCATTCCGCCAGGGAAGCCGGGTCCGGGGAGACCACCATGACTTCATCGCCGATCGTCTTGACAATGCCGGCCTCCGGAGGGAGGGTGGCTTCGACCGTTTCGGTGAACTGCTCGATAACCGAGAACGCGGTCGCGTCACCCTCCTGTTCGTTGAAACGTGTGAATCCAGTCAGATCGATGAAGCAGAGGGTGGTACGAACCTGGTCGAGGTTGGTGTCACCACCAAAGTCGGATTCCATGTGGCCGATCACGTCCTGCTCGAGGAAATACCGGACGTAACGTTCATGCAGATATTCGAAAAGCGGCACCGAGCTCGGGGAGGTCACCCTGGCCAGCTCACCGAGCTCCTGGGCCATCTCGACCTCGCTCACCCCGTCGCGAATCATGGGCTCGTGGACGAAGAGGTGAAAGAGCCTTACTTCCGCGTCTGCGATACGCCGGATTGACTGCGCATAGACCCTGGTCAGCTGCAGTACCGCTTCGACAGGAAGGCCCGCCCTGGCTACATCCCCCATCCGGCTGAAGGCCTCGATATCACGGGCCGAAACGGTCTGCTCGCGGTCCGCCGGCGTCCCCAGCATCGTCATCACCCGCTGGATCACCTCGGCGCTGAGGCCACTTCGTTCCGCCGCGGTTTCAAGGTCGAAACGCTCGCTGACATCGACGAAAAGATCTTCCGCCATGCCGAAAGCGAGCTTGCCCTCCTTGCCGGCTTCTTTCAACTCGTCGAGGCTGTGGCCACGCTCCCGCATCCGGGCGACGATTCTCGCCTGGGCCGCAGCGGCCGGTGTCCATCTGCCCTTTCTGACGGGCACGATCTTCTCGTCTGCCCAACGGGTCAGGGTGGCTGGGGATACGCCCGCGCGACGGGCGGCCTCGTTGAGACTGATTTGCTCTTCGCTGGGCATTGTTCCCGAGGCTATACGAGCCAAGGCCCGAAACCCGGCCTCTGTTCGAGATCGGGCTCCGGGTTTGGTCCCCAGACATGCGACAGCGGGGGTCGCATAAGGCGAAACCCCCGCTGCCGGCCTGTCAGCTCCGCGCTATTCCACGTGGACCTGGGTTACTTCGTCTCCTCGCTCGCCGGTCCGGATCCGAATCGCCTCCTCAACCGGAAGAACGAAGATCTTGCCGTCTCCGATCTCGCCGGTCCTGGCATGGCGCAGGATCGTCTCGACGATGAGGTCTTTGTCCGTGTCGGCAACGACCACCTCAAGCTTCAGCTTGGGACGAACGTTGACGGTCACGGTCGAGCCCCGGTACTGCTCGACAATTCCCTTTTGCCTACCAGAGCCCTTGGCTTCGACTATGGAGATCGAGGGAAACCCCCGCTCCAGCAGTTCCGACCTGATCGGCTCGAACGCCTCGTGGCGTATGAACGCTTCGATTTTCTTCATTTTGGTCTCTCCTCCTCTCAGGCCTTGTCAGCCGCGACGTCGTTTGGTGTGGCTATTGGGGTACCAGCCATCGACGGGGTGTGACCGACCGAGGGGTATTCCGGCTGGGGGATGAATGATTCCGGGTATCCGTACATACCGTGGCTCGAAATATCGAGTCCGGCGTCCTCTTCCGCCTCCGAGACCCTGAGACCGAAGATGGCCTTGATGATCGCGAATGCGGCGAGTGATGCGACGAGCACGAAAGTGAATGTCGCAACTACCGCGAGTACCTGGACACCCAGCTGACCGAGGGTCGAGCCGAAGCTCTGGTCGCCGAAAATTCCGTACCAGATACCTGACCCGGCTCCGTCGAGCACCAGTCGCGGTGAAGCGAAGATGCCGACAGCGATCGTGCCCCAGATGCCCGCGGCGCCGTGAGCGGAAAGAGCCCCGATCGGGTCATCCAGATACTTCTCGATCGCCAGGACACAGCCGACAACAATCAGGCCGGCGATGAAGCCGATAATCGGTGCCGCCCAGTACTCGACAAAGCCGCAGCCGGCTGTGATGCCGACCAGACCGGCGATCGCGCCGTTGCCGGCCATGCCGACGTCGAGCGCTTTCGTCTTGATGTACACGAGCAGACTCGCGCCGAGCACACCTGCCGCCGCAGCGAGCTGGGTGTTCAGCATGACCTCACCGAAGAAGGAGCCTTCGGTGACGAAAGTCGAGCCACCGTTGAATCCGAACCAGCCGATCCAGAGGATCATGATTCCGAGGCCGACCAGCGGCATCGAATGGCCGGGAATGGCTCGTGGCGAACCGTCCGCGGCGTACTTGCCTTTTCGGGCGCCGAGCAAGAGCAGCGCCGCAAGACCCGCGGTAGCACCGGTGAGGTGGACGACCGACGATCCGGCGAAGTCCATTACCGGCTTGCCACCGACATCGGAAAGCAGTCCCCCACCCCATACCGAATGGGCGACGATCGGGTAGATCAGCGCACCGAAGATGACGGCGTAGACGACGTAGGCACTGAACTTGATGCGCTCCAGTGTCGTGCCCCACACAATGGCAAGCGAGACAGCGCAGAATGCCAGGCCGAAGAGCATGAGCATTGCCGTGTCCGCGGTCACTGCGGTGCCGAGGATGTCCTGATCGAAGTGGAAGAAGAAGCCATCGGTCCCGATGAACTTCTCAAGTCCGCCGTCACCGAAGCCGGCGATGCCGTATCCGATCGCCCACCAGGCAATGGTGACCACGCCAAGGTTGATCAGAATCTTGGCTACGCCCGTACCGGCGTTCTTCATCCGGGAGAAGCCGATCTCCAGGAACATGAACCCTGCCTGCATGAAGAAGACGAGGACTGTGGCCAGGGCGACCCAGACCATGTCCAGTTCCAGCGCCTTGGCGGCAAACTGTTCCTCCGTCACCGGCGCGGCCGAAGCCAGCCCTGGCACTAGAAGGGCGGCAAACAACGCCAGAAGAGACGCTATGCCGATTTTCTTGACACTCATTCGAGTTTTACCTCCTGTTTCCGCTGGGCCCAGACCCATCGGTCGCGATTAGCGATTAGCTGACCGGACCAATCTAGAAACGGAGCGGCAAACGAATTTTGGCCACCCGGAGAAAATGAACCTGCCCGGATTGTTCGATTGTCAAATGGGGCCTAGTTGGCTCTATGAAGCCAAAAAGTCATTGACACTCGGCTCTGGGAGTGGCCTCAGGCGACCGGTTCCGGCGTACGTTTCTCCTGCGGGACAGGTGCTTCGCCATCCCTGGAAGCCTCGCCTGCGTTGGTCGTTCGGGCTTCGAATTCCTCGCGCCGGATCCGCATCTGCCGTTTCGAATACCAGCCGGCGGCCCAGTAGGAGCCGATCACGAAGATCAGGGCGAGGACCTGGGCGAGCATCGTTTCCCAGGCCGGATGGATCCCCAGCCAGGTACCCATCCAGAGCGGAATGTCGATGTCGATCGGGTGGATCGGAAACCAGCCGACGCCCTGAAGGGTGCGGACGGTGTTGCCGACCATGGTGAAAAGAACGAGGGCGATCAGCACGCCGGTCACGATCAGCATTTTCTTGTAGGGCAGCCTGCGTTCGGCCTTGAAAGTGATGAAGCCGACGATCGCCGTGCCGGCAAGCCCGAGTGCGACCCCCGCCGCCACCACGCCCACCCCGGACGAGAGCTGAAGGGCCTGCAGGAACAACACCGTTTCCATGCCTTCGCGAAAGACCGACGTGAAACCGAGCACGTAGAGACCGGCGATCGTTGCGGTTCCGGCGGCAGCACCGAGGGCGACGTCACCGGTCAGTTCCTTTCCGCGTCTGCGGTGGGTGGCGATCCATTCGGTCCAGTAGACCCGGTGGAAGAACCAGTTGAGCACCACGACAAGGACCCCGATAGCCACCACCCCGACGATCGCCTCGAGCTTTTCACCGTAGGCAGCCAGTGAACCAAGCAGGGCCACGGCCAGCACGAATCCGAGCACACTTGCCGGAAGCGCGAGCAGTGCGCCCCGGTAGATCGGCTTTCTCAGCGCCGCCCGTGCACCGATCATCGAGGCGGTGATCGCCGCGATGATCAGGATCGCCTCAAGGCCCTCGCGGAAGACGATCAGGGAGGCGTTGGTGATCGCGGTCGCGTCCGAGACTCCTTCGCCTGTCTTGTCCCGGGCTTCAGCCAGCGCCTCCTCGAGAACCAGCGTGGTCTCGCGGACCTCGGAGGCGGGAGCGCCCGACGAGATCAGGCCGGCGAGTCCGGG
>JAGQUU010000020.1 GCA_020438345.1 Solirubrobacterales bacterium
CTTCTGATGAAGCAGCTGGATATGAAAGTGCTGAAGTTCATGCGGACCCGGGGGCATGCCCCGGCGGTCGAAAGCACAGCCCACCTGATCTCGAAATCCGGTGAGAACGCCTACCTGTGGTTCACATTGGGACTGGCTGGTGCTGCGCTCGACAGCAGGCAGCGCAAGCAGTGGCTCGCCTCGTCTCTGATCGGTCCCTTTGCGATCGGCTTCAACTTTCTGATCAAACTGGTGGTCAGGCGGCCCCGGCCACAGCTCGAGGGCCTGCCACCGATCGGCGGCGCCCCATCCTCGCTTTCCTTCCCCTCTGCCCATGCCACTGCTTCTTTCGCCGCCGCCACCGCGATGAGCCGGCTTGCACCCGACCTCAGGCTTGCCCTCTTCGGGGCTGCCGCCCTGATGACTGTGACTCGTCCCTACCTCGGCATGCACTACCCCAGCGACGTAGTTGCCGGGGCAATTCTCGGGACTGCGCTCGGTACAGTGGCCGGGAACGTCCTCGAAAGCAGCGTCTCTGAAGATCCGAACGCGCCGTACGAGTTCTGACTCGACTTCATTTCGTACCGTTCTCGCAGAATTGCCACAGGCCCCGCCAGTCCGATTCACCGGGAAGCGGTTGGCCTCGCTCCGCCCGATGGCGACAACCCGGACAGCTAGCGTTTGGTGATCGAGAGAATCAGACGGTCGGGCAGGCCGAGCGCGTACTGAAGCGAGTCGCCGCGTATCGTGGTGACGCCTCGGGTCCCGTAAAGCCGGGCGTAGATGACCCGCTTCGAAACGCCATAGCGGGTGATCTGGACTTTTTTCAAACGGCCGGCGACATAGCTGCCGAGCAAAGAGTTCATGCGGGCGGGTGAGTACCTGTAGGTCCAGCGGTGGTAGGGCGAAACCCGGTCCCAGGGATCGGGTACACCACGAAGGTACGGGACCGGTTCACCGAACCAGACATTCTCGACACTTTCGGTGTGACCGCCGGAGCTGGCTGAAAACAGCGCCATCGCGACATCACCGCCGTAGAAAAGTGCCTGGCCGGCGGTGGACGCGCAGGCCCGGTTGGTCCTTGCGAACTCGGAAGAGATCGGGCCGTAAACCTGACTTCGGGTGTCCGGGTACACGTCGAAGCCATCGTGGGTCCCCTTTGCGGACAAGCCGATTGACCGGGCAGCGAGAGCGAATGCCTTGAGGGTTTCAAGCGGCCAGGAGGGAATCAGTTCCTTCGAAAGAACACCGCGGCAGTACAGGTTGACCGGCACGTTGTTCACTACGTAGAGAGAGCCGCCCCCGCGGACGATCTCTACCCCTCCCCGGTAGTGACCGAGACCCTTGAAGACCACCGTGCCGTCAGCATCGGTTCGAAGCCTGCCGCCGCACTTGGCCAGCGGCTTGCCACCGGCCCCCTTCAGAAAGATTCCACGGCGTCCGAGTCCGGCGCCATAGGTGAGCCGGGGCTTGAGCTTCCGGCCGCAAGCCCAGCTTGCGTGACTGAACCAGGGAGTCGAATCGACATCGAGCAGAACCCGGATCTTGCGTTTACCGGAGACCTTGCGGATCTTGATGCCCCGGTAGTAGTGGCCGAGGATCCGGCCGTACCTGAAACCCTCGAGGCCCATCCCGTAGGCGCCATAGGCGCTCATTCCGATTCCGTGGCCGAAGCCGCCTCCACGCACTGACCAGGTAGCGGCATCTGCCCGCTCAGTGCTGACCATTGCGGGCAGCGCTAGCGCAGCCGCAATGAACACAGCCAACAGGTGCCGGGATCTTGACGAAATGTCCATTCTGAAAGTCGCCTTCTGACTCAACAGGTTCCACGGGGGAAGGTCGCGGCCTGCCATTATCTTTGAAAGGAGTCTTGCTACGCCACACCGAGGAGATACCCGTTGGATCACAAGTTGCTGTTGGCAGGTGAATGGATCGAAACCGGTCAATGGGATGAGGTGTTGAGTCCCTGGGATCAAAGCCCTGTCGCGCGGGTCGCCCAGGGTGACGAGAAGACGGTCGAAGCGGCGGTGGACGCGGCTCATGCGGTCTTCACCGGCAATCCGATCCCCCAATATGAACGTGCAGAGATCCTTGACCGGGCCGCACATCTGATCCGCGAACGGCAGGAAGATCTGGCGCAGACGATCTCGGCCGAGGCGGGCAAGCCGATCAAGACCGCGCGAGTCGAGGCTGCCCGGGCCGCTGACACGATGACCTTCTCGGCGGTGGAAGCCCGCAAGTTGACCGGCGGCACGGTGCCGATGGAGGCTTCCTCAGCCGGCGCCGGCAAGCTCGGGGTGATGCTGCGGGTGCCACTTGGCGTGGTTGGTGCGATCAGCCCTTTCAATTTCCCGCTCAACCTGGTCTGCCACAAGCTCGGTCCGGCAATCGCCGCCGGCAATGCGGTGGTTCTGAAACCAGCCGGCCAGACACCGGTCTGTTCGCTGAAGCTTGCCCAGATCCTGATCGACGCCGGACTTCCCGATGGCTGGCTGAGCGTGATCCCGGGCGGTGGTGCGAAGGTCGGCAACGCAATAGTCGAGAACGAACTGACCGCCGCGATCTCCTTCACCGGGTCAGCCCCGGTCGGCTGGGGTATCCGCAGCAAGGTCCCCCACAAGAAGGTCGGGTTGGAGCTCGGTTCCAATGCACCGCTGGTAGTCAACGAAGACGGTGACTGGGAAACGGCCGCCGACAAGGCCCGGATCCACGCCTTCTCCCACGCCGGCCAGAGCTGCATCTCGATCCAGCGGATTCTTGTTCATGAGGCGATCGCCGACCGGTTCATAGATCGTCTCGTCGCGAATGTGGAGAAGCTGAAGGTCGGTGATCCGGCCGATGACGCGACCGATGTCGGGCCGCTGATCACCCCCGGGGACCGCGACCGGGTAAAGACCTGGATTGACGAAGCCGTGGCCGGCGGGGCGAAGGTCCTGACCGGCGGCGAACTTGTCGACGAGGGCCGCTGTCTCGCCCCGACCCTGCTCGAAGCCCCCTCGCCGGAGGCGAAGGTGTGGTGCGAGGAGATCTTCGGGCCAGTTGCCACAGTCGATCGCTTTTCGGATTTCGATGAGGCACTGGCAAGGGCCAACGATTCGAAGTTCGGCCTGCAGGCCGGCGTTTTCACCCGCGACATGGGTCGCGGACTGAAGGCGGCCGAAACCCTTGAGTTCGGCGGCGTGCTGATCAACGAGGTGCCCACGTTTCGCGCCGACCAGCAGCCCTATGGTGGTGTAAAGGACTCCGGCAACACCCGCGAAGGTCCGGCCTATTCGATCATTGAAATGACCGAGGAACGTTTCATCACCCTCCAGGGCGGCTGATCCCGGTCCAGGGCGGCTGAACCCCGTCCGGATTCGGGTATCGATTCCCGCTTTTCGGGGCAGCAACGCAACAACCGGGATGCTCGCCGGTTTCTTTACATGGCGATAACGTTGTCTCATCGTCCCCGTCGGCGGAAGACCAGCCGACGACACGCTGTCACCGAGAGTGCTGGTTTTCGGAAACCGGCCACAAGGAGAACTGATGAACCGGTTGAGGACCAAAGTTGCCGCAGCTCTTGTCGCGGTCTGTGCACTGACTACCGTTGCGATCGCACAAGCGGCGACCGGTGACACGCTCGGCGTCACTACCAAGACCCAGCGGATCGTGCCCGATGCGTCCGGGGGTTTCAACTTCCTGACCACAGCCGGCGGGGAGGGCTACACGGTCCGTGACGGCTCCGAGGAAGGTGGAACCGCTCTCGGCGTCGCCGGCAACGGCCGTGAGAAGCGCCGCACCTCAATCTCGTATTTCGGTCAGCTCACCGACTTCCAGCTCGCCGATGAAGAGAGCCCGCTGCGAGTCGAGTTCCTGGATCCCCAGGGTGGACCCTTCACTTCCTCCTGGCGTCCGGGTGAGGCCCTGAACCCGCAGGAAGAGGATGCGATGATCCGTCAGTTCAACGCTTTCTCCGCAGCTCCGCCGCATATTGCAAAAGGCAAGGTGAAGCCGAAAATGGATTTCGTCGTCAATACCGGCGACATCTCCGACAACAATCAGTACAACGAGGCGCTCTGGAACCTGCAGTTGATTGAAGGTGACACCGTCAGTCCCGGCTCCGGAGTCAACCCGGCTTCGCAGATCGGCAGCCACCCTCTCTGCCCGGCCGGCATGAACGTGAAGGATGCCGGCAACCCGGCTGCTTACACGGGCGTGCAGGACCGCGACGAATGGCCCGCCCCGACGATGGGTTACTTCTGGGATCCGGACCAGCCGAACCCCGGTCCGGTCGCGGTTAATCCTTTTGCTGGCTGGCCCGCTTACCCGGGCCTGATGGACCGGGCCCAGAAGTCGTTCAAGGCAACCGGACTGAAGGTTCCTGCCTACCAGGTGTTCGGCAATCACGACAGCCTGGTCCAGGGGAATGCCTGGGGTAGTGGGATCTTCGAGCAGATCGCAACCGGATGCCTGAAGCCGATCAACGATGACGCCGCCAACAGCGGCCGTTCCGGCGGGGAACTGCTCAGTTTCGTGATCGACCCGACCTTTACCGCACAGGATCTGCTCAATATCCGCAGTTCGGTTCCCGAGTACTTCATGGAAGTCCCGCCGGATCCCGACCGTCGTCTGATCTCCAAGAAGGAACACATGGAGATCTACAAGAGCACGGGCAAGGACAACGGCCACGGTTTCGGTTTCGTCGACAAAGCCGAGCAGACCGCTTCGAACGGTTACGCCAGCTACTACTCGTTCAGCCCACGGGCCGGTGTCCGTTACATCTCGATCGACACCGCCTCGGAAGGTGGCAAGGTCCTGGTCTCGGACAAAGGCAATCTCGATGACCCGCAGTTCAAATGGCTTGAATCCCAGCTCCAGAAAGCGACCGCGGCCAATGAGGTAGTGGTCGTCTTTTCCCATCATGCGCCCGGCAGCATGACCGCCGACATCCCAGACGAGGACGCGGTCTCTTGCGCGAACGTCGATCCCGCGGCGGTGCCCGGTTGTGACGGTGACCCGCGTGATTCCAGCCCGATCCATCTCGGCACCGATGTTGCCAACCTGCTGCTCAAGTACCCGGCTGCGATCGCCTGGGTTGCCGGACACAGCCACGAAAACGAGATCACACCGTTCACTGCTCCCGGCGGCGGCAACGGCTTCTGGAGCATCAGGACCGCCGCTCTGGCCGACTGGCCGAAGCAAAACCGGCTGCTCGAGATCTTCGATAACCGGGACGGGAACCTGTCCATCTTCGGCACCGTGATCGACCATGCGGCCAGTGTTGATGCGCCCGCTTCAGGCACCAGTGCTGCAGGAATGTCGACCGACCAGCTCGCCTCGCTCTCGAGGGCCGTCGGCTACAACGACAACCAGACCGGAGCCGAGGCCTGCGGTTCGATCAAGTGCGGGGAAGGCAATGCGGATGACCGGAACGTCGAACTACTGATCAAGGATCCCCGCAAGCCGAAGGCAAACGTCAACTCGGTCAAGGTAAGCCCGAAGAAGCGGAAGCTCCGGGCCGGGAAGAAGTTCAACCTGGTCGTGAAGGTCAGCAACTTCATCACCGCTACCGCCGACGCGAAGAACGTCCGGATCCGGATCAGGTCTTCGAACAAGCGTGTCCGGGTGAAGGGCAAGGTCAAGAGCAGCGTGATCATCAAGAAGATCAAGCCAGGGACCACCTCAAAGGTGAGGATTCCGGTCCGCGCTCTCGGCAAGGCCCGGGGCAAGGCGAAGATAACGGTGACCGTGGCCGGCAAGAAGGCCACAGCCAACCTCAAGGTGATCGCCAAGAAGAAGCGCCGCTAGCCAGTACGTGCGCCGTGGGGGTAGCTTGCTCGTACGGCCACCAGTGGAGCCCCTCCCAACCATCCGTTGACTCGAATGGAAGGAGCGGGTTTCACTTGGAGGGCGGGCCGGTCCCGCCCGACTAATCATGCATTGGGATTTGCCATTCGGTGATGGTCGAGTGCTTCGTCAAGGACCTTTTCCTCGACACCCAGCTCGATTGCCACTTCACGAAGGGGGCGGCCCGACGCGGCTGCTTCCTTGACGATCTCGGATGCCTTGTCGTATCCGATGTACGGGTTGAGCGCGGTCGCGGTCGCAAGGGTCGCTTCGGCGTGCGCTTCGTTTCGGCTGAGGTTCGCCTCGATGCCAGCCACGCACTTTTCGTCAAGCAGCTTCGAGGCGCTGGCGAGGATGTGAATCGAACCAAGCAGATTCCGCGCAATGAGCGGAACTCGCACGTTCAGTTCGAACTGCCCCTGGGAGCCGCCCATTGTGATCGCCATGTCGTTACCGACCACCTGGGCAGCAACCTGGATCACAACTTCCGGAATGACCGGGTTCACCTTGCCCGGCATGATCGAGGAGCCCTTCTGGAGTTCCGGCAGGTTCAGCTCGGCCAGTCCGGCCCGCGGTCCGGCGCCCATCAGAGCCAGATCATTGGCGATCTTGTTGAGCGAGACCGCATAGACCTTGAGCGCACCGGAAAGCTCGACCAGCGAGTCCCGGTTGGCCTGGGCTTCAAAACGGTCATTCGGCGGCGAAATCACCAATCCCGTTTCGGCTTCAAGCAGGCCCCGGACCTTTTCTGCAAACCCGGGGTGTGTGTTGAGCCCGGTGCCGGTGGCGGTGCCACCGAGGGGGATCTGGCCCACTCGATGCAAGGTGCCCTGAACCCGATCGATGCCGAGGCGGACCTGTGAGGCATAGCCGCCGAACTCCTGGCCCAGGGTGACCGGGACCGCATCCATTAGATGTGTGCGACCGGCCTTGACCACATCCTTGAATTCGCCGGCTTTGGCTTCGAGCACGACGGCCAGCTTCTCCATTGCGGGCAGAAGGTCGTTGACTACCTGATCAAGCGCAGCGAGGTGGACCGCGGAGGGAAACACATCATTGGATGACTGACCCATGTTCACGTGATCGTTCGGGTGGACGCCTTCGCCGGCGAGGGTGGCGATAACTTCGTTGCTGTTCATGTTCGACGAGGTGCCAGAACCGGTCTGGAAAATGTCAATCGGGAACTGGTCATCGTGCCTGCCTGCCCCGACTTCGTCCCCGGCATCTGCGATCCGGCTGGCGATGTCGGCGTCGAGCAGGCCAAGCTCGGAATTCGCGCGGGCGGCATTGGCTTTGATCAGGCCCAGCCACTTGATGAGGGAAGGCGGGATCGTCTCGCCTGAAACCGGGAAATTGTCTATTGCCTTGGTGGTTTCCCCACCCCAGAGTTGCTCGCTCATTTCATCGCCTTTCGACCGGTTTGCCTTCCAGCCCAGTTTTTCATTCCGGGAACGGTGACGCTCAGCCGTCGGTCTTTCCGGTCTCGTAGCCTTCCCGGTAGGCACCCCTGACAGCTTCGGGCCGGGCGGCGAGTCCGTTAGTGGCGGCGGTGGTTACCCGGTCGATCAAGGTGGTGTGAATCCCCTGGGTTGACCCGGCTCCGCGTTCAAGAGCGCCAACCAGGTAGCCGGCCTCGAAAGCGGTCCGGTCATCCAGCCCCTCACGGGCCAGGATCGTAGCCACCTCGACCACGGTGAGGCCGACCGTTTCCTGTTCCCCGGCCGGCTGGTCAGCGGGCAGGCAATCGCTGATCGGGACACCGTCCAGCGCCACCTTCCCGGGCGCCGCATCAAGAGCTTCCTGCCAGGCAGAAACCGGTTCGAGACATGCGACCGGGGTTGTCACCTCGTCCTGGCGGCCACAACCGGCCAGGGCAAGAATGACGGCCGGGATGGCAAAGGCGATTGAGAGCGGTCTGCGCACGGTCCAATCCTTTCAGGCCGGCTGGTTTGGCCCTGCTGCGACCGCCATCCCGTACCCGGCCGTTCACGTATAGGCTGCGCCCATGCCTACCGTGCGCGAAGTCACTTTCGACCTGTTCCGCAAGCTGGAAATGACCACGATGTTCGGCAATCCCGGCTCAACCGAGTTGCCGATGCTGGCCGATTACCCGGATGATTTCGAATACATCCTCGGACTTCAGGAAGCAGCCGTAGTGGGAATGGCTGACGGTTACGCCCAGGTGACCGGCAAGCCGACCCTGGTCAACCTTCACACCGCCCCCGGCCTGGGCAATGCGGTCGGCGCACTCTTCAACGCCCAGGCAAATCACTCTCCGGTCGTTGTCACGGTCGGCCAGCAGGTCCGGGCGCAGGTGACCATGCAGGCAAACCTGACCAACCGTGACGCGATCCGTGTTCCCGATCCGTTCGTCAAGTATTCGTATGAACCGTCAAGGGCTGAAGATGTCCCGCTTGCGATTGCCCACGCAATCCATCTCGCCGCCACCCCGCCGATGGGTCCGGTCATGGTTTCGATCCCGATGGACGACTGGGAGGTCGAGATGGACGCCTCCCAGGCGCAGCATGTGATCGACCGTGCGGTAAGTGGCCGCTCAGGCGCTGACCCGGCCGCGATCGGTGAACTCGCCGCCCGGCTAAGCGCCGCGGCCAACCCGGTCCTGGTCGCCGGTCCTGACATTGACGCCGCAGGCGCCTGGGACGAAGCGATCGCCCTGGCCGAAGATCAGAATCTTCCGGTCTGGGCCTCCCCTGCCACCGGTGGTGGCCGGATCGGCTTCCCCGAGAGCCACCCGCATTGGCGCGGTGTGCTGCCCCCGGCGATCCAGCCGGTCGGTGAAACCCTGAAGGACCATGATCTGGTCCTGGTTGTCGGGTCCTCCGTGTTTCCCTATTACCCCTACCTGCCAGGTGCATTTCTCGGCGAGAACACGAAACTGGTTCAGATCACTTCGGACCCGGATGAGGCAGCCCGCGCCCCGATGGGAGAGGCGATCATCTCCGATGTGAAGCTTGCCCTCGCCGCCCTGAACGCAGAGCTCGAAGGTACCGGCCGCCCGGACATAGAGCCCTGGCCGGGACCGGTCCGGATGGATGAGACCGATCCACTGAATCCGTCAACCGTGATGAACACGCTGAAGCAGTTGATGCCGGATGACGCGATTGTTGTGCTCGAAGCACCGACTTCGACCATGGCGCTCCGCAATCAGCTGCGGGTTTCGACGCCTAACAGTTACTTCTTCGGGGCCGGTGGTGGCCTCGGCTTCGGCCTTTCCGCCGCGGTCGGCATCCAGTACGCCGAGGAGCGCCCGGTCGTCTGCGTACTCGGCGAAGGCTCTGTCCAGTACGCGGTAACCGCCTTCTGGACGGCTGCCGCCTATGACATTCCGGTGACCTTTCTGGTCCTCCGCAACGAGGAGTACGGAATCCTCAAGTGGTTCGCCGAAGTGGAACAGGTGAGTAACGCCCCCGGCCTCGACCTGCCTGCCCTGGAAACCGCGAAGATCGCTTCCGGCTACGGCATCGAAAGCCAGTCGGCGTCCAGCGCCGAAGAGGTCGAAGCCGCTTTGAAGGAAGCACTCGCCGACCCGAAGCCGCGCCTCCTCGAAGTTCCCGTTCAGCCGGGAATGTCTCTCTTCTAAACCCAGACCCAGGGAGCCCAGATGCCACTGCTCGAACCGGATGTCCTGAAAATTACCCCGGAGCCGAGCGAACCCGCATCGGATCGGGCTCCGGACTGGGTTGCAGGTGGCACCCCGGAACCGCTCCGGTCAAAACTGGCTGCGGTCTTCAGCGAAGAGAAGCTCCTCATCCGGGCCACCGATCTGATCCGCTATGCCTCGGACGCCAGCCCCTATCGCCTGCTGCCGAAGGCGGTCGTCATGGCCCACGATGCCGATGATGTCGCCGCGGTCCTGAAGTTCGGCCGGGAAGAAGGCGTCCCGGTCACTTTCCGTGCCGGCGGGACCAGCCTGAACGGCCAGGGTCAGACCGAGGGAATCCTGGTCGATGTTCGCAAACATTTCACCGGGATCGAGGTGCTTGAGGACGGAATGAAGGCGCGAGTCAAACCGGGCACGATTCTCGGTCACGCCAACAAGGTGCTCGCCCCATATGGCCGCAAGCTCGGACCGGACCCCGCCTCGACGGACATCGCCACGGTCGGCGGCGTGGTCAGCAACAACTCGGGCGGAATGCGTTGCGGGGTCACCCACGACTCGTACCAGACAGTTACGGGCATGACTTTCGTCTTGCCTTCCGGCACGAAGATCGACACCGAGGCCCTGGGGGCCGAAGAGGACTTCGCCGCCAGTGAACCGGACCTGGCCGCGGGACTGATGAAGATCCGGGAGGAGATTCTCGCCGACCCGGAGCTCACCAACCGGATTCGCCACAAGTTCGAAATCAAGAACACCACCGGTTACCGCCTATGCGCCTTCATCGATGGTGAAACGCCACTTGAGATTTTCCGCCGGTTGATCATCGGTTCGGAAGGGACCCTCGCTTTCGTCGCCAGTGTCACCTTCAAGACTGTTGAGCTTCCCGCAGTCACCACCCTCGCCTGGCTCCACTTCCCGGACATCCAGACCGCGGTCGATCCGGTCCCGGAACTTGTCGCAGCCGGCGCAACCGCGGTCGAACTCATGGTCGCTCCGGCCCTGATCACCGCTGGATGGAACATGCCCGGTGCCCCCGAATACTTCCGTGAACTGGACCCGGATTCAGCCGCGCTTCTGGTCGAGTTCGGTGGACCGGACGAAGCGACGCTCGACGGGCTGGAAGCGAAAGCCCTTGAGATAGTCGATGCCGGCAAGTTGATCCTCCCGGCCACCTTCGGCCGGGACGAAGAGACGATCGAGATCAACTGGAAGGTCCGGGAAGGTCTTCACGGCCTGATCGGCAAGATGCGCCTGCCGGGCACCGCACTGATCATCGAGGATGTCTGTGTGCCGCCGGCCCGCATCGCCGAAGCGGCGGTAGAACTGCGTGAGTTACTGGCTGAACACGGTTTCCTCGCCGGTGTTGCCGGACATGCCTCGGCGGGAAATCTTCATTTCATGCTGACCCCGGATTTTTCCAATCCGGAAGACACCGGGCGATACGAAACATTCATGAATGCCCTTGTCGAACTGATCTGCGAAAAGTACGACGGCTCGCTCAAGGCGGAACACGGGACCGGGATCAACATGGCGCCTTATGTCGAAATTGAATGGGGCAAACAGGCCACCAGCCTGATGTGGCGCGCCAAGGAACTGGCCGATCCGGATTCCGCGCTGAATCCGGGGGTGTTGCTGAACAAGAATCCGCATGTGCACCTGCAGGGTCTCAAGACCACTCCGGAGATCGAAGCCGAGGCGAATGCCTGCGTCGAATGTGGTTTCTGTGAACCGGTCTGCCCCTCCCGCAACCTGACCACCACCCCGCGGCAGCGCATAGTGCTGCGGCGTGAAATGGTCCGGCAGGGCGAGGACACACCGGTACGCCGGGTGCTTCTGGACGAGTTCGAATACGACGCGATCGAGACGTGTGCGACCGACGGTTCCTGCCTGCTGGTTTGTCCGGTCGGGATCGACACGGGCAAATTCGTAAAGGATTTCCGGGCTGGCCAGCACAGTCCGGCCGCTGAGAGAATGGCTCTGCGCGCCGCCCGGCGCTGGGACCGGATCGAGAAACTCTCCCGGGCCGGGCTGAAGTTCGGCAGTGCTGTCACTACCGTCACATCCGACGGTGCGATGCGCGGCCTGACCCGGGCAGCGCGCAAGGCGATCAGCGCCGACCTTGTGCCCGAGTGGGGTGAGGAAATGCCACCGGCCGCGTCGCCGAACCTGCCCGAAACTACTTCGCATGGGGCCGCTGCGGTCTACATGCCGGCATGCATCAACCGTATGTTCGGCCGCTCGAAGGATGATCCGGGGATGACCCTGCCGGAAGCGATGATCGAGGTCTCTGCCCGGGCAGGCAAACCGGTCTGGATCCCCCCGGACATCGCCGGGACCTGCTGTTCGGTCCCCTGGAGTTCGAAGGGGTACAGGGACGCGCATCAATTCAAGGCGAACCAGACGGTCGAACGAATCTGGCGCTGGACCGGCGGCGGCACCCTGCCTCTGGTCATCGATGCCTCTTCCTGCGGGCATGGCCTCGCCGATTTCGGCGAGGGCGTCCTGACCGGGGAAAACGCCGTGCGCCACTCGGAACTGACCATTCTCGATTCGGTTCAGTGGGCGGAGCAGTATCTGTTGCCGGGTCTTGAGATCTCGAACAAGGCTGCTTCGGTGACTGTCCATCCGACCTGCTCAACCAGGCATCTCGGCCTGGAACGCTCGCTGATCCGGATCGCCGGACAGCTCGCCGAGACGGTTGTTGTCCCGGACAACGCGACCTGCTGCGGTTTCGCAGGCGACCGCGGGCTGCTTCATCCCGAGCTGACCGAAAGTGCCACAAGCGAGGAAGCGGCAGAGGTCAGGGCCAACCCGACCGAGCGTCACATCTCGTCGAACCGGACCTGTGAGGTGGGTCTCGAGCGGGCGACCGGGGAACCGTACGGTTCGTTTGTCTACTTGCTTGAGGAAGCGACCCGGCCCTGACCGAATCGTCCTGATGTTCCCCGGGTTTTCACCATAGTCTCCGGTCTGTTCGTAGAATCAAAAGTAGGGAAAGCCATCCGCAGAGGGGAAAGCCCCCGCCGCGGCATCAAAAGGGAACTGAATGTTGAACCGCATTGCCATTGCTGCTGTCCTGACCTTTCTGCTGGGAGCGTTCGCCAGCCAGGCCACGGCAGCTCCGCCAACCGACTTCTGGATCAACAAGCACTTCATGAACATGGCCCATCAGGGCGGTGAGACAGAAGCCCCCGGTAACACCCTGTTTGCGTTCAAGACCGCGGCAGCCCGTGGTGCCGACGTGATCGAGATGGATGGCTACCTCACTGAGGATGGCAAGTTCGTGATCACTCACGACATGGAACCCCACAAGACCTCGGACGCGCCTTACTCGGCGTTCGACAGCACTCCTCCGATCAACCACACGAATCCCGATCAGTTCGTAACCAACCAGACCCTGGCGGAACTGCGTGCCTTCGATTTCGGTTACAAGTTCACACCTGGCAAGGGTCACTACGGATACACCGGCACCGACGACTACCCGTACCGGGGCATCGCCACTGGCCTCAAGCCTCCGCCGGAAGGGTTCACTGCCGCCGATTTCCAGATCGCAACCCTGGAACAGGTGCTCGACGCTCTGCCGAACATGCCCATGAGCGTGGACATGAAGGCGCCCCGTGGTGACACCACGATCGCCACCGCCGCGGCGACCGAGGTCGCCCGGATCATGAACGAGCATCCGGAGCGAAGTGAAGACGTACTGATCGTCTCCTTCTTCCAGGAGGCATTGGACAAGTTCCACGAGCTTGCCCCCGGACACAAAGCGATGGGTGGGACCGAATCCGGAATCCTCAGTTACGTGCAGGGCAACCCGATCAGCCCGACTCCGGTTGCTGTCCAGCCGCCGGACACCTACAACCTCGGCGGCAATCTCGTCGACACCGTTCCGATCCTCAAGCCGAAGACCGACGCGGACGGCTACGCGATCCACGTCTGGCCCGCAAACGACAGCATTGACGGCCCGGCGCTCTGGCAGAAGATGATCGACCAGGGGGCCAACGGATTCTTCACCGACAGGCCGAGCCAGCTCCACGATTACCTGTGCTCAACCGGTGTTCCCCGTCCGGACGGCACACCCCGTTGTGCGTCGCAGGTCTGCCCCGAGGGCCAGACCGGAATCGCCCCGAACAAATGCGTCGACATACCGATCCAGCAGTGCCCCGAAGGCCAGGTCGGCACCCCGCCGAACTGCTCCGTCGTGATCGTCGATCCGGCCACCATTTTGACTGCCGTCTCTGTTTCTCCGAAGAAGGGCAACCTCAAGGCGGGCAAGACGCTGAAGCTGAAGCTGACCATCAAGGCGACGCCCGGGATGGGGCCGAACGGGTTCAAGGTGAACCTGAAGTCATCGAACCGTCAGGTGAAGTTGCCCAAGTCTGTGGTCGTGAACCTGAAAGGGAACCAGGGAAGCCGGACAATCAAGGTCCGCGCCACCCGGAAGGCCCGTGGCAAGGCCACGATCACGGCGACCAGCGGGAAGTTCAAGGCGAAAGCAACCCTGAAGGTGA
>JAGQUU010000021.1 GCA_020438345.1 Solirubrobacterales bacterium
GGAAGTCGAGATCGGCGGTCTCGGACTGACCGGCTTCGCCGACGAATACGCGCCCGCGGTGTTCGATGTGATCCTGCCCACAGAACCGGGCAACTACCCGATTCGAGCTCCTGGCGGCAAGCCGGGCGCCGTGATCGTCACTTCCTGACGGCGCGCCTCATGACGTCGAGGTCAGGCTCCCGCCCGGTCCAGATCTCAAGTGACTCGGCACCCTGCCGGACCAGAATCTCAAGTCCGTCGATGGTCTGCGCCCCTGCCCTTTCCGCGGTTTCGATCAGAGAACCGGAACCAGACGCACCGTAGACCATGTCGACCACCACCTGGCCGGACCGGAAGCCGCCGGGGTCCAGGGGCAGTTCCGCCAGCGCATCGCCGGTCTCGAGTCCCGCAGCAGAAGCGTTGACGATTACGTCGAAATGCCCTGGATCGATTCCCGCGTCCGGTCCTGCCAGGATAGTTTCGACGCCGAATTCGGCCGCGAGCACATCAGCCCTGGACGAAGTCCGGTTCCAGAGCGAAACCGCGATTCCCGCTTCGGCCAGGGCCCAGATCACAGCCCGGCTTGCCCCTCCTGCCCCGAGCACCATGCCTGTCCGGCCCTTCAGCTCTTCCATCTGGTCACGGACCGCGGCGATTAATCCCGGCGCGTCGGTGTTGTCTGCATGAATGCCGTCAGGGGTGAAGGTGAGGGTGTTGGCGGCACCGATCGCATCGGCGGCATCGCTTGCCGAATCGGCCACCTCCAGCGCAGCTCGCTTATGAGGGATCGTGACATTGGCCCCGGCGAAACCACGGCCCGGGAGCGACTGAACGAGTTGCCTGAAGTCATCCGGGCGAACATCAATCGATCCGTACTCCCAGCCTTCCAGCCCCAGCGCATCGAGGGCCGCGTTCTGCATCGCCGGTGATTTCGAATGTGCAACCGGGTGGCCGAGGACGGCGAGGCTCGGCATCAGCACTCCGTCGGCGAGCCGCCCGCTTCAGCCTGGGCCTGCTGGTACTTCTCCACGTTGGCGTTGTGCTCTTCCAGCGAGGACGAAAAGACATGCTCGCCACAGGTGCCGGGCTTGACCACATAGAGCCAGACATCGGTCTTCTCCGGCCTTGCGGCCGCTTCGATCGAAGCGAGACCCGGATTGCCGATCGGACCCGGGGGCAGACCACCGTTCAGCCGGGTGTTATAGGGGGAATCAGTGGCAAGGTCGGATTCGGTCAGGGACTCTGTCCAGTTGTCAAGCGCGAATCGCAGGGTCGCGTCGATGCCAAGCGGCTCACCCATCTTGAGCCGGTTGTAGATCACCGCGGCCACCGTCTTTCGTTCGCTGGGAACCGAAACTTCGCGTTCGACCATCGAAGCGATCGTGAGCACGTCGTAAACCGTCAGGTTTTTGGATTTCGCGTATCTCAGGTTGACCCCGGCGATGTTGTCCCTGAAAGCCTGTAATTGCTGGCCGACCAGATCCTCGACTTCAGCGGTTGGTTTCAGCTCATAGGTCGCCGGAAAGAGAAAACCTTCCAGGTTCTTCGCCCGTCCCTGTGCCCCGTATTCATCCGGGTTGAAACCCTTGAACCTGACTGTGGCCGCCATGTAATCCCCTGGCAAACCGGCCGCCTCGACCACGTCGGCCGTCTCCGACCGGCTCAGTCCTTCCGGGATCGTGACGCTGATGGTCCGCTTTGAAGTGGTTCTGGTCAGTTCGTTGATCGCGGCCGAGTAGGACATGTCTTCACGGAAACGGTGAACACCATGGTTCAGCTCGCCGCGCTTGCCAGACATGGTCGCCCGGATCTCGAAGAGCGTTGCGTTCGAGATGACGCCCTTTTCAGCAAGCAGATCACCGATCTGACCGACGCTGTCACCGGACGGAACCTTCAGCGGGAAAGGCTCTCCTCTGCCGTCACCCTTGAAGGGCTGAAACAGGGCGAAAAGGAACCAGAGCACGAAAAGCGCCCCGACGACGGCCACAGCGAGCGCCGCGACCCGGCCTTTTCGTATTCCGCCGGAGCCGCCCCCACTGCGGGAGCCGCCGCGGCGGGACCGGCTTTTGCGCGAGCCATGTTCACGCTGCCCGGAACCGAGCACCGATCGGCGTCCGGAGCGCTTCGGAGCGCCTTCGTCCTGCCTCCTCAGAGCCCGTTCCTGCCGGCGGAGGGCCCTTTCAACCGCGTCGGGATCATTCGGGTCGTGTTCCGGCATGTCGTCA
>JAGQUU010000191.1 GCA_020438345.1 Solirubrobacterales bacterium
CTTCGAACAGGGGCAGCGAGTTGTGACTGGCGCCGTAGACCGCGAGGGCCAGGCCAGCGGCTCCGGCGATGAAGCCCCGCCGGGTCATCCCGGTACCGGCCGGCACCGGCATGCCCCTTTCTATTTCCGGCAGGCCATCACCCGCCCTGGCGGCGGCTGACCGGAACAGACTGGAGCGGGGGTAGTTGTCGCAGCAGCGGGATCTGGTCATGAGAGCTGAAAATCCGGGGAGGAAGCAATCAGTTGAAGCAGGGCGTTCTGTCGCATCGCCAGATACGGTCGCTGTTGCCATTCATCGCGGATGTGGGAGGGAACCCGATTCGAAAAGGCGATCAGTTCGTTCTGGTGCTCTGACCTGAGAGCTGGCCATCCGAGAGCGGCTAGCGCCCGGTTCATCGCGTTCCGGGTCGATTCCTGGCTGGCGTAGCTTTCGTCCCAGGCATCGTGGTGACGGGAGTCAAGGGCATAGGTGACCATCAGCCATCTAGCCCGCACGGTCGAGGTGTCGAGCCAGCTTTCATCGTCCCATCCGGAGACATTCGGTGGCTCGAAGAGTTTCTGGCCGGCACCGTCACCCAGCCATGTCCACGAGTCTGTTTCCACCGGCAACCCGAGAGCCCGCAACAGGCTCGCGTTATACACCGCAGGCGGTTTCACCATGGCCGGGCCGCGATAAAGATCCGGGTGCCGGAGAATCGCCTCGAGCACCGGCAGGATTCGGCGATTTCCTTTCAGGTACAGGGAGACAAGCGACTTCATCGTCGACTTCGAGGGGGCGACAGGAATGAAGTAGCTCCACAGCTTCTCGACGAAGAAGTCCGCATGCATCGGATGGGTGACACAAAGCCGGCAGACATCCTGCCAGCCCCAGTTTCCGGTCTTCCCGAAAATCGTTTTCGATCCCTCATCGTGGTATTTCGGGTCGAACCGGAAATTGATCGCACCGAGATCGTCATCCCAGTCGGAGCGCCATCCGGTCAACGCCCGTGCTGCTTCACGCACATCTTCCTCCGTGTAGGCGCCGCGGTCTGCGCCCAAGGTGAAGAGCTCCATCAGTTCTCGAGCGAAATTCTCGTTCGGTGACCATTTCGTGTTCTCGTTCCCGTTCAGCCACTGGAGCATTGCGGGGTCGACGGTCAGCGTCAGGACAAGGTCATCGAAGGTCCCGTTTACCGCCGCCCTGAGTTTCCAGAACTGGTCGATCATCTGGCGCTGCTGGGAAACCCCGGCAATCGAAGTCGCGAACCAGTCATGAAACACAAGCGCCATCCGTTCGCGGAACGGCTGGTTGCTCCTCACCATCCGGTCGAGCCACCAGAGATGGTCATGACCCCAGGCGTCAAACGGAGCGATCGGCAGCCCGTCACTGTCCACGGGTTCAGGGCCGATCAGCTGGAGCTTTGATTTCGGCCGGGTCAGGGATTCGACAGCCTTTGGAAAGCCCTTGCGGGCGAGCTTCTCGGCCTGGCCGGGGGTTGGTCCGAACCCGGCCCGGTTCAGAAGTCTGGTGGCCTCGATCCTGTCGAAATGACCCCGAAAAATGCCGAAAGGCTGGGGTGCCGCTGGACGCTTCGGCTTCTGGGGACGGGGTAGAGGCCGAGGGCCTGGATCCTTGCGGGGCGGCTTCTGGCCACGACGCCGCCGGATCCTCCTGGTTCGCAGCCGGACCACACCCTCGCCGGTGTCAATCCAGCGACGGCGACGGTAGACCCTGGTCTTCTTTCTCTTGCTGCCTGCCTTGACTGCCATTCCCTGTCCCTGCATTGTTCACCAGCCGTCAAGCGGAACCTCTCCAGGCCCCTACCGGCCGCCCGGGAAGGCCCCGGACCGGCACAATGCCAGTGTGGGCTACGAGTACGTATTCATCGCATTGCTCTTTGGTATCGCAACCGGAATCATCGGGCGTGCCAAGGGAGGTTCTTTCTTCATCTGGCTGATCATCGGTACGGTCCTGCCGGGTCTCGGCCTGATCGCCGTGTTCATGATGAGGAACGAAATCAACGAGCCGGAACGTCAATGTCCGAACTGCCACAACATCGTGAAGCTCTACGTCCAGGTCTGCCCCCGTTGCGGCTACGACCTCTACCTGCCGGAGCCGGAAGAAACCCGCATGCCGCCGCGGTAGGTCTGCCGCCTCCGGCCGGGGTCCAACAGGGCTATCCGTCGATCCGGAGCCATTTGCGTAACGCGGCCCGGTGCTACCTGGGGACTAGCGCAGCCAGGTTCGCATGATCGCGTTTGCGAATCCCATTCCGTAACGGAACACTGCCGGTTTCTTGCTGTGGCCGTGGAGGCGTTGTTCGACCGTTACCGGTACCTCAACGGCTGGAACACCGCGCTTGATCGCCTCGATCATGAACTCGGAGGTGTGGAACTGCTCCTGTTTGAGGACCAGGGTGGGAAGGACGCTGGTACGGACTGCCCGGTAGCCGTTCGAACAGTCGGTGACATGAGTGCGGGTGATGAAAGAGACCAGCCGGTTGAAGAAGACGATGCCCATCTCACGGGCGAAATGGTTTTCCTCGGCGTGACCGAGCACTCTCGACCCGTGGGCGACGTCGGCATTGCCGTCGAGCACCGGCTGGACCAGATTCGGCATTTCGGCCGGCAGATGCTGACCATCAGCGTCAAGGGTGACCACGATCGCGGCGTCGGAGTCGACCATCAGCCGGTAGCCGGTGCGGAGTGCCGCGCCACCACCGCGGTTCACCACATGCCGGGCGACGACCGCGTCGTGGGCTTCAGCAACTTCCTCGGTACCGTCGCTCGAGCCGTCGTCGACTACCAGGGTGGCGGTTGGCAGGCCACAGACTTCGGCCGGGATCTGGTCCAGGACATAACCGATGTTGTCGGCCTCGTTGTAGGCCGGGATGACAACCGCGATCTTGCCTCTGAACCGCTTGCGATGGTCGTTCTCACGGAACTGTTCCGAAGAAATGCCTTCCAGCACCGCGGAAAGCTGCCGGGCGTTGCGGGCCCCGACCGAAAGCGCGCGGAGTGCCATCAGGAAGAGGATGAAGATCGCGATTACCGCGAGTCCGAGAATCCGGCCACCGTTACCCCGGTTGAAGGAAAGGGCGGAAAGCAGACGGTCGGTGATCTCGGTGCCGGAGACGACCGCCAGCCCGAGACCGGCCAGGAGCAGCAGGATCACATCGGCATTTCGCATCTCCCGGCGGCGGACGAACGCAAAGCCGATGATCAATGCGGCTACCACGAGTCCTGTCGTACGCAGGGCGGTGAGCTGAGCTGGGAATATCGAGGCGAGAGTCATGAGTTGTCCGATGCGGGTTCTTCCGACGTCCGGTTGACCAGGGCATCGAGCGCGACCGCCGCGAGCGGCAGGACGAGCATCATCAGGATCTCATTTCGGCGCGGCGGAGCGAGCGTCAGGGCGGCCACAGCAGTCACTGTGGCAACCGGCAGGCCGACGGCGATGGCCTCCCAGCGACGCCGCCAGGCGAGCAGGGCGAGTCCGGCCAGTCCGGCCAGCACGAGCAGAGTCTGGAGAATTCGGCCGACAGGCGAGGAGAGTGCCTCGCCGATGCCCGAGCTCCACATGCGCCAGACCTTGCGGAAGGTCATACCGGTGTAGCCGACCGGATCCTCTTTGAAGTACTTCTCGAAGTTCTCCTTGCCGAGCCTCCCCAGGGCGGCGTCCCGGTCAAGGTCGGGAAGACCATTCTCCCGCTTGTATTCGGC
>JAGQUU010000192.1 GCA_020438345.1 Solirubrobacterales bacterium
TCATCTGCCCGGCCAGATCGGCTCGATCGTTGCCGAGGTCCACGAGTCGCTTCCCGATGCGGAACTGGGGATCCACTGTCACAACGATCTTGAATGCGGAGTCGCCAACGCCCTGGCAGCGGTAGATGCTGGAGCGAGGCAGGTACAGGGGACGGTCAACGGCTACGGGGAACGCTGCGGCAACTCGAACCTGATCTCGATCCTGCCTTCGCTGCAGCTCAAGCTGGGCTATGAGGTGGTTTCGCCCGGGAAGCTCGAGGATCTCTCTTCGGTTTCACATTTCGTGGCTGATCTGTTGAACGTGCCCGTTGATCCCGACCAGGCATATGTCGGCCGCAACGCTTTCGCCCACAAAGGCGGCATGCATGTCGCCGGGGTCGCGGCCGACGCCCGCACCTTCGAGCACATGGATCCCGGGGAAGTCGGCAATAGCCGGGTGGTTCTCGCTTCGGAGCTTTCCGGCAAGGCGACCGTGCTGGCCCGGGCGGGGGAGCTTGGCCTGGAACTGGATGACGAGGCAGCCCGCCACGCGGTCGAAACCCTGAAGCAGCGTGAACATGAGGGCTACCATTACGAAGCGGCTGACGCATCATTCGATCTCCTGTTGCGCCAGGAGGCCGGTGAGTTCAAGCCGCTTTTCACCTTCGAGTCGTTCAAGGTGCAGACCCAGTTGCGGGCCGGGGGCGAGGTTGAAACGGAAGCGATCGTCAAGATCCGGGTCGGGGGCGAGCGTTATGTGACGGTGGCTGAAGGAAACGGGCCGGTCAACGCCCTTGACAAAGCCCTGCGAGCGGCGATCACGGGACATTTCCCCGAGCTCGAGGACATCGAGTTGACCGGCTACCGGGTGAGGATCCTCGATACGGCTCATGGTACCGGTGCCGGAACCCGGGTCTTGCTCGACTCGAAACGTGGCGACAGCGGTGATTCCTGGGGGTCGATCGGAGTTTCGGAGAACATCATCGAAGCTTCCTGGGAAGCTCTGGTTGACTCGCTTTCCTATGCCTTCCAGAACGGCGGATCCGGTCCGGGAACCGAATCCGGAAAGCCAAATGACTGAGGGACTGCCACCACTGGATCTCGCCCGACCGCAGATCGGGCCGGAGGAGGAGCGGCTGGTGCTGGAGGTCTTGCGTTCCGGCCGGCTTTCGCTGGGGGAGATGCTGGAACGCTTCGAGGATGATTTCGCCAACTGGCTCGGCGTCGATGATGCGGTTGCCGTTTCCAGCGGCACGGCTGCGCTCCATCTCGGGGTGCGGGCTCTCGGCTGGGGCATCGGGGACGAGGTGGTACTGAGTCCTTTCACTTTCGTGGCCAGTGCCAACTGTCTGCTCTACGAAGGGGTCAGGCCGGTTTTCGCCGACATCGACCCGGACAGCCTGAATCTCGATCCGGCTGCGGCGGAGGCGGCGGTGACCGACGCCACGGTCGGCCTGCTGCCGATAGACATTTTCGGCCAGCCGTCGGCGATGCCGGAGTTCGAACGAATCGCGGCGGCGCATGGGCTCGGGATTCTTGAGGACTCCTGTCAGGCCCTGGGTGCGATTGACTCCGAGGGCCGCAAGGTTGGCAGCCGGGGCAATATCGCCACCTTCGCTTTCTATGCGAACAAGCAGATGACTACCGGGGAGGGCGGCATGATCGTCCCGGCCGACCCGGGGATGGCCGAGGTGCTGCGAAGCGAACGCAACCAGGGCCGCGCGATTGACATGGACTGGCTCGACCATGACCGGCTTGGTTTCAATTACCGGATGTCGGATGTCACGGCGGCGATCGGCGTCGCCCAGGTCGGACGGCTCGATGAGCTTTTAGCCGGCCGGGCCCGGGTGGCGGGGATGTACCTCGAGCGCTTGTCCGGGCTGGCCGA
>JAGQUU010000022.1 GCA_020438345.1 Solirubrobacterales bacterium
AAGCGATCACGTCGCGAATCGAGTCAACCCCGGCCAGCAGGGCCGCAAACCGGTCGATCCCGTAGGCGATGCCGCCATGAGGCGGGGCGCCGTACCTGAGCGCCTCAAGCAGGAACCCGAAACGTTCACTGGCTTCCTCTCCGGAAATCCCGAGGGCGGTGAAAACCCGGGCCTGGAGTTCCGGATTGCTGATACGGATCGAACCGCCGCCGATTTCGACCCCGTTCCAGACGAGGTCATAGGCGCGGGCCCGGGCTGCGCCCGGATTCGAAGGATCGAATTCGCCCGCCGGGGCGGTGAACGGATGGTGGAGCGCTTCCCAGCGGTCCTCGTCCTCATTGAACTCGAACAGCGGCCAGTCGACGATCCAGCAGAAGCGGTTGGGGGCATCCGCCGGAATCAAGTCCCAGCGTTCGGCCAGGCGGGTACGAAGGCCACCGAGAATGGCCGCAACCGTGGATGGCTGATCAGCGGCCACAAGCATCAGGTCGCCCTCCGTGGCGCCCATCGCCTCGTTCAGGTTCTTCAGTTCATCTTCGGAGAGGAATTTGGCAATCGGAGCGCGCCAGCCGTCGCCCTCGCGGAATGCCCAGACCAGACCTTTGGCCCCGAGTTCCTTGGCGTCGTCGATCAGTCCGTCGAGCTGGGCCCGCGATAGTTCACGCTGGCCGAAGTTGATGCCCTTGACCTGACCCCCGGCTTCGATCACGCCACCGAACGCCTTGAATTCGGTACCCCGGAGGATTTCGGTCAGGTCAATCAGCTCGTACTCGTAGCGCAGGTCCGGCTTGTCGGATCCGAAGCGGCCGATCGCCTCGTCGTAACACATGCGCTGGAAGGGAATCTCGGCCTCGACCCCCATCTCGGCCAGCACATGCTGGATCAAACGTTCGTTCACGTCGATTACGTCTTCACCATCGACGAAGCTCATTTCAATGTCGAGCTGGGTGAAATCGGGCTGCCGGTCGGCTCGCAGATCTTCGTCGCGGAAGCAGCGGGCTATCTGGAAGTAACGCTCGAAACCGGAAACCATCAGCAGCTGCTTGAAGAGCTGTGGTGACTGCGGCAAGGCGTAAAAGGAGCCTTGCTGAAGACGGGCAGGTACGAGGAAATCCCGGGCACCTTCCGGTGTCGAGAGAGTGAGGATCGGAGTTTCAATCTCGAGGAAACCCTCGCTGTCGAGGAAACGCCTCATCGAGGTAGTGAGCCGATGTCGAAGCTTGATCGCCGCCTGCATCTGCTCCCGGCGCAGGTCCAGGTACCGGTGCTTCAAGCGGGTTTCTTCGCCCACCTCACCGTGGAAGCCTTCGATCTCGAAAGGCGGAGTATCGGACTCCGCCAGGACCTCGGCCTCTCGGACCCGGACTTCGAACTCGCCGGTCGGCAACTCGGTGTTGACCGTCTCGGCCGAACGCGTGACGACGTCACCGGTCACGCTGATCACATATTCAGACCTCAGTCCGTGGCCGAGCTCATGAGCTCCCCCGGCTTCATCCGGGTTGAAAACAAGCTGGACCAGCCCGGTCCGGTCACGCAGGTCGATGAAGATCAACCCGCCGTGGTCCCGCCGGCGGTGGACCCAGCCGGAAAGGCGGACCTGGCCGCCGACCTTGTCCCCCAGGACCTGGCCACACCAGGTGTCACGGTACGAATTCGGATTCAGTGTCGGCGCGTCAGTCATCGAGGCGCCAGTCTTTCATTTATCGAGGGCCGGGCCCGGTCAGGACCCGGCCCGGTCCTTTGGCGAAACCGGTCTCAACCCGCGATTCGGACCTTCAGCGACAGTTTCAGCTTGGTCGGCTTCCTGGTCTTCCGCTTGCCGACTTTCTTTGAACTGATCTGGTGGCTGACCGCAAGGCTCCGCTTGTCGACGTATGTCATCCCGTCTACCAGACTCCGGAACTGAGACTTGACCGTAACCTTCACGACCCTGGTCTTGCCGGGCTTTATCTTCACCTCGGCGGCGGTGCTGATTGCCTTCCCCTGTTTCGATTTCAGAACCTGCAGCTTCGATGAGCATTGCGGCTTGAACCTGGCCGGGCACTTCACGAGCATGCTCACCCTGGTGCCGTCGAATACGGCGGTCGAAAGCGACGGAGCCCTCAAACCGGGCAAAGGCACCGGCGGAACACCTTCCGGGTCGAACTCGAATGCCCCGAGGTCACATTTCCCTGCGGGCCTGGGCACTCCCCGCTGGTCCTTTTCCGGACACTTGTCGGGGTCCGAAGAGCCCGCCGTGTCGACCGCCGGGCTACCGGGCTGAATCTCAACCGTTCGGGTCGGGCCCCCGTTGTCAGCCAGGACCGTCGGCCCGAGGGCCACCGGGTCCATGTTCGACCCGGGGTCTGGTCCGGTCAGGCAGCTTCCCGCTGAAAGGTCCTGGGAACTCAGCACAAACCGCGGGAGGAACTGGGCGCCCGAGGCACAGTCATTTTGCCGCTCTCCCGGGTTCGGGGATGAATCAGTATTGTTGGCAAGTATCGAATTGGTCATGGCGGCGTTGCCCTTGAACATGACTCCGCCGCCGTCGCCGGTTCCGTTGCCGTCAACATCGGCTTCATTGCCAGCGATAGTCACGCTACGCAGGTCAACTGTCGTCCCGGAATCGTTGGCGATGGCACCGCCGTTTCCTTGTGTCCGGTTGCCGAAGAATGTCGAGTTGACAGCTTCCAGCCGGCCGCTCCCAAGAACCTGCACCGCTCCGCCGTTGCCGCTGACCCCTCCGCTCAGGGTGACGCCCTCCAGCCGCACGACCCCATTCCCGTTCCGGATCAGTCCGCCGTCAGCGGCGGCTCCCGGGTTGCCGTTGGTCAACTCGATATTCCTGAGTATCAGTGCGCCAAGGTCGGAGGCTGCGTGGTCGAAGATTCGGTCCGCCCCGTTCCCGTCGATTACGACCTTTGCGGATGCCGACGCAGGTTCGATCGTGATCGAAGCCTCATCGAGCATGTCCAGGTCGCCGATAAAGCCTTGAGATTCCCCTGCCCCTAGACGGTCGAGCCTGTAAGTGCCGGCTGCCATCCTGATCACATCGTCACCGATGCCGATTTCGCATTCTGCCTGCTGCATGTCGGTGTCAGCGGAAATGAACGCGTTTCGAAGCGAACAGCCTGAATCTCCCAGCTCCAGTGTGTCGTCTGTCTTGTCTACGTTGATGATGGCCGCATGGGCGGCCGCCGGCATTGCCAACAACGCAACCGACGCCAGCAAAATGACGATCCTCTTCACTTCACTCCCCCTTGGTCTTGTTGACTACTTGACCTTCAACTTGAATTTCCGGTTGACCGTCGTGACGTCGGTCGCGCTCACGGTCGCTTTCACGGTGTAAGCCCTCTTTTTCGCCTTCGGCTTTGCCTTCAGCTTGATCTTCGCCTTGACCGTGGCTCCGGCGGCGATATCGCCGACGTTACGGCACAGTTTGCCCTTCGCCTTCAGCCCTTTCTTTGAGGCCTTCGGCAGCACCAGGCAAATCCGTCCGGCCGTCGCAGTGCCCTCACCGGAGTTGGTCACGACGACCGTCACCGTCTTCACCTTCTTCCGCTTTACGACCTTCTTCTTGGGTTGAACTTTGGTGATGCCGAGCTTCGGCACCTTGGCCGGGTCCGGAACATCAGGGTCAACGACAGGAGGTGTCGGTTCAACATATGTGGTGGAACCGATGTCGCAGCTGCCGGCCGCCCTCGCAACTCCGTTCTGGTCGATTGCGGGGCATTGATCGGGCGCGTTCAGGCCACCCTTGCCGATCGCCGGTGATCCGGCGAGCAGATTGTGGGTGGGGGTCTGGCCGCCGTTGAATTGGAGCGGCCCGAACATGGCATCTGCCACCACAACGTTCGAAACCCCGAAACCGGCCAGGCATTCGGAAGGACCGATCGGCTGGGTCTGGAGGACGAAGCGCGGAAAGAAAAACGGTCCGCTGAAACAGTCCGAGGCCTGGTTGGCCGGCACCGCCGGCTTGCCGGAATTCCCGGCATTCAGGACGTTCGTAAAGTTGACGCTGGTCGCGCCTGTATCGGCGAAGCCGCCGCCATATCCGGCACCGCTGTTGTCGGCATCCGCCTGGTTGCTGACAATCGTGGAACTGCGAATCGTTGCGGTGCCGCCGCCTGGGATGTAGATGCCACCGCCGTTACCGTTCGCCTTGTTGCCGGAAACCGTGCTGTTGATCATCTGCAGCGCCGAATAGACCGCGATGCCGCCACCCTGCTGGACAACCGTGTTGCTGTCTATCGTGACCGACTCCATGGTCGTGGTGCCAACCCCGGCCCGGACACCGCCTCCATCCTCGATCAAGGTCAGTTTGCCGCCGGTGATCCTGATCGATTTGAGGCCCAGGTCACCAACCGAAGTCTTGTCGAAAATCCGGTCGATGTCGTTGCCGTCAATGCTGACTTTGGCTTCCGGACTGTTCGGTTCGATGTTGAGGGCGTTGGCGCCGGTGATGTCGAAATCTCCGGTCAGATTCGCATCCTCATCCGCGCCTGCCCTGGTGATCGCATAGTCACCGGCGGGTAGCTGGATCGTGTCTTCCGCAAAGCCCGCGGCGCAGCCATCGAAAGCTGCGTTGGTCTGGGCGGACGTGATTGCTTCCCGAAGCGAACAGGTCGAGGCTCCATCCCCGTAAACGTCACTTGTCGTGTTCACGGTGATCGTCACCGCGTTGGCCGCCGCCGGCAAGACGAGCATCGCAGCCGCCAGACACAACCCTGCAAAGAAACTCTTCATCGATTGACCCTCCGGTTGAATCGGGCCTCCCCAGTCAGGCCCGGTTCACCAGATCGTAGTCGCGTCGGTGGATCCGGTCAAGGCGAGGGGAGCCGGCCCGGCCGTCAACGGTTCAGGGACGAATCAGATTGGCAACATGCTTCGGGTCAACCGACTCCTGGTCCCCGGTGTCCATGTTTTTCAGTGAAGCTGAACCGCCCGCTTCGAGGATCAGCGTATGGGCGGCCCCGACCCGGTCGGCCTGTCTGAACTGGCCTTTCATGCTGCGACCCGCCAGGTCGATCTCCACGGCAAGCCCCTGATGCCGGAGCTCGGAGGCCAGCGCCACCGCCTTGGTGGTCAGTCCCGGATCGGCGATAGCGATGAACAGGTCCATTCCGGCCGATGTCACGTCTTCATCAAGAGCGAGCAGAATCCGTTCGATCCCGGCCGCCCAGCCAACCGCCGGCGTGGCCGGGCCGCCGAGCTGTTCGATCAGTCCGTCATATCGTCCACCGCCACCGATTTCGGATTGTGCTCCCAGCCGGTCGCAGACGAACGAGAAGATGGTCCGCGTGTAGTAGTCGAGCCCGCGAACCAGGGTCGGATCGATCGTGTACTCGACCGAGGCCGCTCCGAGGAGTCCTTTTACCTGTTCAAAATGCGCGGCATCCTCTTCGTCCAGGTGCTCGAGCAGAGTCGGAGCTTCAGTCATCACCGCCCGGGTTCCTTCATGGTCCGAATCGAAGGCCCTCAGCGGATTGATCTCGATTCTCTCGCGCACGTCATCCGAGAGTTCGCCGGAACGGGCCCGCAGATGGGATTTGAGCTCTTCGAGGTAGCCGGCCCTCGCTTCGTGTGAACCGAGGCTGCCGATCCGGAGTTCCACCCCGGGCACACCGAGCTCCTCGAACAGGTCGCTGATCAGGGTGATCACTTCAACGTCAGCGAGCGGCGAGTCGGTGCCGATCGCTTCCGCCCCGATCTGGTTGAACTGACGGTACCGGCCAGCCTGGGGCCTTTCGTGCCGGAAGAACGGTCCCGCATAGAAGAGCTTCACCGGCTGTGGCAGACGGCGCATGCCGTGTTCCACGTAGGCACGACAGATTGGCGCGGTGCCTTCCGGGCGGAGAGTAAGGCTCCGGCCGCCTTTGTCCTCGAAAGTGAACATCTCCTTGCGGACGATGTCGGTGGATTTCCCCACCCCCCGTTCAAACAGTGCGGTTTCCTCGAAGGCAGGGGTCATGATGAACCGGTAGCCGGCCAGACCGAAGATCTCCCTCGCAGCGAGGTGAATCCTCTCGCGCTGCGCGGACTGTTCCGGCAATACGTCGAAAGTCCCGCGGGGCGCCTTGAACTTCCCGGTCATCGGAAACTCACCTCGGGATCTCGGTCAGGAATGGATTGGTCTTGAGCTCGGCCCCGAGCGTGGTCACGCCCATGTGCCCGGGCAGGACCCGGGTTTCTGCGGGCAGAGTGGTGATCAGCATCCGTATCGATTCAAGCAGGGTGTCCCAGTCGCCTCCGGGCAGGTCCACCCTGCCGACCGAACCCTGAAAGAGCACATCGCCGGAAAGCAGCAGGCCGGCTTCCGGAATCGAGTAGGAGACATGCCCGGGACTGTGGCCCGGCGTGAAATACGCATCGATCTCAAAACCGGCAAGGGAGAGATGCTCGCCTCCCTTGACCGTGTGATCCGCGTCGTAGCTTTCATACGGTCCGATTTCGGGCCAAGGGATGTAGGCCATGACGTCAGCGAGAATCGGCACCTCGATCTCCGGGCAGTAGACCGGCGCCCCGGTGGCCTTGGCGACCGGGGCTACCGCACCGATGTGATCGAAGTGGCAGTGGGTCAGCAGGATCGCTTCAAGTTCGAGTCCGTGCTCCGCCAGCGGTTCCATCAGGCGGTCAGGTTCATCACCCGGGTCCACCAGCAATGCCTTGCCGGTTCCCTCCTTGTAAAGCAGATACGAATTCTCGGCGACCGGCCCGACCGTAGTTCCGATTACCCCGAGGCCGGTCATGTTCAGCCCTTGCTCTTGGCGCGGATCCGTTGCCGTTCCCGGCGACGCCAGAGGAACAGATCCATGTAATAGCCGGCCGGGATGTAGAAAACGAGCATCAGCAGGCCGATCGCCAGCGAACCGGTGAGGTTGCGGCCGAAAATCAGGATCAGCAGGACAACGAAAATCAGCGAGGCAACCAGGCCGCGAATCACCGCGCCCTTCCAGGTCGGCGGGTTGTCACCCTTGCTCAGGGTCCGGCCTCCACCGGACTTTGCCTGATTCCGTGCTTCTGCCCGGGAGCGGGGGCGCGAACGGCGCTTGGTTTCGATGCTTCCGGCCTGTGTGCCACGCTTCTTTCGCGTGCGTTTCTTCTTGGTCTGAGCCACGCCCGGAATCTATCGGACCAAGGGGGCCGCCGACCCCCCGGAACCGGGGGTCAGGTTGGTTCGATCCTTCGTTCGATGATGTGAAAGGCAGGGTCGAATTCGCGGATCGGAACATCATCCGGATAGTCCTCAAGCGCCGCCTGGGGGATCAGTCCGATCAGTTCTGCCTCGACCACATTCGTGCCACGAAGCATCGCGCCTTCCTGAACTGCCTCGACGATCTCCCCGAGCGGTGTCCCGATCGGATCGTGAATATTGGTTGAGACCTGGGCCCGGCCGGTGGAGAGTTCGAGTCCGAGCGCCCTTACCCCGGGAATGCCCCCATCCGGCTGTTCGCGGATCTCCCCCGCGATCGCTCTCGCGATACGCACGTCATCGGTCGCCAGTTCGATGTTGAAAGCAGCGAGAGGCGCCCGGGCGGTGACCAGGGTCGCACCGGCGGTCGGATGTGGGCGGTCAGGGCCGAAGTCAGGCCTGAGGTTGCCCGAAACCATTCGTTGCCAGAGGGAATCGAGCCCGCCGGCCCTGAAATAGGCCCGTTCCCGCCGGTCGTTGTCGGATGCCACGTCTCCGTAGAGAAAAACCGGCACTCCCATCACGCCGATTGCCTCACCTACCTCCCGGGCGACCTCGGCCGCCTTGCTTTTTCTCTCCTCGCTCAACCAGACAACCGGGCAGACATCGAGCGCACCTATTGCCGGATGGACTCCCTGCCATTCGGTCATGTCGATTTCAGACACCGAGGTGGAAGCGAGGCCGATCAATGCAGCGGCGAGATTCCCGGCCGGTCCTGCAACCGTGAAGACCGCCCGGTGATGGTCTATGTCTGTGTGGCGGTCAAGCAGGGTGACCTGCCCGCCCAGGGACCGCTCCATCTTCTCAAGCCGTTCGAAATCCCGGCCTTCGGAAACGTTGGGTACGGCAAGCAGGCTCAATTTGGTCGCTGGCCCATCAGACAAGCAGGCGGCCTTCAAGCACTACCGGCGCGTCGTCGATTGTCACTTCGGGCCTGAGCGACACAACATCGAGGTGAACCGGTACCTGGATGTTGCCCCCGATCGCTGCGGAGGCACCGAAAGCAACGTGGGCGGTGCCAATGATCTTCTCGTCTTCGAGAATGTTGCCGGTCAGAATTGCTTTCCCGTTGGTACCGATCCCGAGCTCGGCCACATTGGTGCCATCGGGACCGTGAACGGTGAGCAGTTCCATGAGCTGCTCCCCCTCGATTCCGGTCGCGTCAACCAGATGTCCGTCCTCAATGCTCAACCGAACCGGCTCGGTGACCAGCCCGACCCCGGCTATCGATCCGTCCACAACCAGCGTGCCTTCGGCTGTTGCGGGGGCGATGAACCCCTCACCACAGGGCAGATTGCCAAAGGCCCCCTCATGCTGGAGCTGACCGGCATCGGGAATCGCTTTGCGGCCCTGGAGCCCGAGCCTGAGATCACTGCCGTGGTCGCAGGTGATTCGTGCCTCGGTGCCGCGATCGAGCAGCCCGGCCACCTTGCCGCCGCGGCGGATCAGTTCATTGATGTCATCGCTCATTACCCTGGCGAGCATTTCCGTGGTCGCCCCGGGAAGGGTCGCGGTTCTGGTTCCCGATTCGGTCGCGAGTTTGCGGGAGGCGGTGTGTGAGAGTGACTGGACGGTCGGTGCCAGAAGCACGTCGGCGGCAACCATTGCTTCCGCTACCGTGGCGGGCGGTTCACCGGCATGTGAATCCCTTTCCGTCATCACGGCTAGAACTGACTCCGCCCCTGCCGCTTCGGCTTCACCACGAAGGGCATCGCCGAGTTCACGGGTTGCCGGGTTACAGACAACCAGCACGTTCTCGTTCGGCTTCACTCCGAGACAGTCGCGGACGACAGTTCTGACTGCCTTCTCCAGATCCTCTGACATGAACCGGAATCTACCCAGTCAGCTTCACCGGCTCCGCGGCACCGGCGGTTTCGGGCACCGCTTTCGTTCTGGTTGGCCGTCATCGGTGCATTCTCCGGTTAGGGTGGATCAACAGGCAGATCACGATTCCGAGGAGGTAGCGATGAGCCTGTCAGCAAGCAAGATCGCGGCAGTGGCTGCGGTCAACGACATGGTCCGGGCACGGAACTTCTATGAAGAGACGCTCGGACTCGAACCGGCCGAAAGTGGTGCCGACGGAACCGAAGTCCTTTACGGCTGCGGTGACGGCACGGGGCTGTTGGTCTATCCATCACCAGACCATGCCGGCAAGGGAAGCGCCACGATCGCGGCCTGGGAAGTTGATGATTTCGACGCCGAGGTAAGTGCCCTCCGCGGTCGCGGCATCACGTTCGAGGTCTATGAGGGCTTCGGCCAGGATGAAAACGGAGTGATGAAGATGGATCAGGCAAGAGTCGCCTGGTTCACGGACCCGGACGGCAACACTTTCGCGATCTCCGGGCCCTGATCACCTGGATCCCGTCCGGTTCGTTACGCAACCGGGCCGGACGGGTAAATTCAGGACGTGAAGTCTTGGCATCCATCGGTCATTTTGATGGCTCTGATCGTGCCGGCCGCGTTCGGCTTCGCGATCGGAGGCCCAGGCCTTGGAATCTCGATCGCAGGTCTCTCGCTCGTCGGCTTCGCAGTGATCGCGGCCCTGGTCATTCCTCGCGATCCGATCGGCAGGAAGCCCCACCCGGAGCTCGCCCGCCGGCTTCTGGTCGTCACTACTTTCCCGATCGGGGATGCCGCCGCGATTCAGCGGGTTGCCGACGAAGTGCACCTCGGGTTCGATGAAAACGAAGCCGAGATCCGGCTGGTTACACCCGCCACCAACACTTTCCTCCGTCGCTGGGCGACCGACCTCGAAAAGGCTCGTGACCGGGCCCAGCGTGACCTGGTCGTTTCGGTCGCTTCACTCAACCTTGCCGGGGTCGATGCGAGCGCCAGGGTCGGGGATGAAGACCTGGTCCAGGCAGTCGAGGATCAATTGGCGACTTTCAACGCGACCGAGGTATTTCTCCTGACCAGGAGCGACCCTGATTCACCAACCGCGAGTCAGCTCCGGGAACGGCTGCTGCCCCGTTTTCACCACGTTGACCTGTAAACGCTCCCAGCTTCCGGCACCGTGGACTCCGGTAGCTTCCCGACGATTCCGGGATCCCGGTACCCCGACCTTTCCCGATTCCGGTACCCCGCCCTGCGGTAGCTTCCCGGCATGAGCGCTGTAATCGAGGTGAAAGGTCTGGTCAAGAATTTCGGCAGCACCCGCGCTCTCGACGGCCTTGACCTGATCGTGGAACCAGGGCAGGTCCACGGTTTCCTCGGACCGAACGGTTCCGGCAAGTCGACCACCATCCGGGTGCTGCTGGGCCTGATCCGGGCCAGCGGTGGCAAAGCGCGGCTTTTCGGCGCGGACCCGTGGTCTTGTGCGGTCGAGCTTCATCGTCGTCTGGCTTATGTGCCGGGAGATGTGAACCTCTGGCCCAACCTGACCGGTGGCGAGACGATCGACATGCTTGGTTCGCTTCGCGGCGGTCTCGATCCAGGTCGGCGCAAGGATCTTGTCGAACGGTTCGAGCTCGATTTGACCAAGAAGGCCTCGACCTATTCGAAAGGCAATCGTCAGAAGGTCGCGCTGGTCGCGGCACTCGCCACCGATGCTGAACTGTTCATTTTCGACGAGCCGACTTCGGGGCTTGATCCGCTCAAGGAGGCGGTATTCCAGGAATGCGTGAAGGAGATTACGGGCAAGGGCCACACGATCCTGCTTTCGAGCCACATCCTCGGCCAGGTCCAGCATCTTGCTGACACCTTCACGATCATCCGGCAGGGCCGGACCCTTGAAACCGGGTCGCTAGAACACCTGAGGAAACTGGCCGCCAGCGCGGGCAAGGATCCCGGCTCGCTCAGCCTTGAGGATCTCTTCCTCGGCGTCTTTTCGGGCTGATGGCCGGATTGGCCGGAACCGGGGATGCGATTCGTTTCGCGTTGAAACGGGACCGTTTGATCCTGCCGGTCTGCATTGCCGGACTGGTCGGCTGGATGGCGATCTATGTGATCAGCTACAGCGGGCTTTACGGCACCCAGGCCGAGCTCAATGCCCTTTACGAGAGTGTCGCCGGCAACCCGGCCCTGGTCGCGATGACCGGCCCGACCGGGGGCTTGCATTCTCTTGGCGGCGCCACCGCCTGGGAGAGCCTGCCGGTCGTCTCGATCATCAGCGGGGTCTTCGCGATGTTCAGCGTGATCCGTCACAGCCGGGCCGAGGAAGAAGACGGCCGCACGGAGTTGCTGCTGGCATCTGGTTCGGGGCGGTTCGCTCCACTTGCCGCGGCGTTGATCGTCACCGCGGCGGCACTGATGGTCGCCGCGGCCGGTTACCTGGTGATTCTCGCGGCCTGGGGGTACGAGGTTGGACCTTCGGTCCTGCTTTCACTGGCGATTCTCGGATTCGGTCTGGTCATCACCGGAACCACTGCGGTCTTCTCCCAGGTGACTGGCAAGGCGCGGGCCGCAAGAGGCCTGGTCGGGGTGGTGATCGGGGTCGCCTGGCTGCTCAGGGCGATCGGTGACACCGGTGATGGCACCCTCAGCTGGTTTTCACCGTTGGGCTGGGCCCAGCAGACCAGGCCATTCTGGGAGAACCTCTGGTGGCCGTTGCTACTGCCCCTTGCCGCAACCGGATTCACGGTTTCACTCAGTTTCTGGCTGCTGGCCCGCCGTGACATCGGCAGCGGGCTGGTCCAGCCACGTCCCGGCCCGTCTGCCGCCTCGCCTTCGATCCTCCATCCGCTCGGGTTTTCTTTCCGCCTTCAGCGCGGCACTGTCATCGCCTGGACATTGATGCTTTTCGTTTACGGGTTCGCGGTCGGAGCCGTCGGCAACAACATCGAGGATCTAGTCAGTTCGAGTGCCGCCTTCACCGAGGCGCTGGGTTCAGTCGGTGGTGATCTGCTCGATTCCTATTTCGCTTCGATCCTGAGTGTGATCGCGATTCTCGGTGCGGGCTTCACGATCAGCTCGGTTTTGCGACCCCATGCCGAGGAAAGCCGGGATCGCGCATCACTTCTGCTCAGTGCCCCACTCGGGAAGCTGCGCTGGGTTGCGGGCCACACCCTGATCGCATACGCGGCGAGCGCAGTGATGATCGCTCTGACCGGCCTGGGTCTCGGCATTGGCCTTGGAGTGGCGACAGGGGATTTCAGCCAGTCCGGGAAGCTCGTCGCGGCGGGGTTCGCCCAGGCTCCTGCGATGTGGCTGACCGGAAGCCTGGCCCTGCTTCTTTTCGGCATCTCGTCCCGGCTCAGTTCATTGGCCTGGGCTCTCCTGGCCGGTTTCGTCCTGATCTGGACCCTGGCGTCCTTCGGCAATCTGCCGGAATGGCTGGTTGACCTCTCCCCTTTCTCCCATGTGCCGGCGGTTCCCGCTGTCGCGCTGGACTTGACTCCGCTATTCGTGATGACCGCCCTGTCGATCGTCATCACGGCGGCGGGTTTGGCCCTCTGGCGCCGCCGTGACCTGCTTTGAACCGGTATTGGCATTGGTGGCGTTGAGGTAGCGGCTCTGGTTTTCTGGAATTCTTCCCGGCGTGAAGAGTCGTCTGCGCTACGAGCGGGGTTCGATCGAGTTCAACCGTGTGGTCACGCTGACCGACGGCATCTATGCGATCGCGATGACCCTGCTGGTCCTCACGATCGGTATTCCCAGGGTGGATCCGGATGGTCTGCTTGATGAACTCAAAGCCATCGATGGAGACATTCTCACCTACGTGATCTCGATCGCGATCCTGGGCTATTTCTGGATTTCAAACCATCGATTCGTCCGGCATCTTGCCTCGATGGACCCCACCTACGCTGGTCTCAACGTGATCTGCCTCGCGTTGGTCGCGTTCCTGCCCCTGCCGACCGCCCTGCTCGACCGCTATTCAACCGAGCCGGTAACGGTGGTCCTTTACCTTTCGATCCTGCTGCTGATCAGCCTGATGGAGGTTGCCCTTTTCGCCTGGGCCCACCACCGCCGGCTTTTCACAGCCGATCCCTCTGCGAGAGCGGTCCGGTACGGGGTGCTGATCGCCCTTCTGCCGGTGCTCGTTTTCATCACCGCGATACCGATCGGTCTGCTTTCTTCCTCGACCGTGTCCCTGGCCCTCTGGATCCTGATCTGCTTCCCGATCAGGATCTACCTCGACCGTCAACTGGGTCCGGGTTCCGACTATCTGTGATCAATCGGCGCCAGCCGCCGGACGCGGCCCGCCATCATCTAGACTCTCCGTCCCCTGCCGGGGTAGCTCAGCTGGTTAGAGCAGCGGAATCATAATCCGCGTGTCGGGGGTTCGAGTCCCTCCCCCGGTACTTCTGGAAACCCGCTCACAGAGCTAAGTTCCGCGCCCGCTACTCGCCTCGATACCCCGGAAACGGCGGGGGTGTCACGGAAAGTGTCACGTGGCCGGTCACGAGTCAACCAAATCGGCTCAAGGACTGCGTCCGCTTGACCCGGAACACTTCGCGCATGGACTTACCTACGATCGGAGAGTTTGCTCAAGTCGTTGGCCCTACTGCTGCGGCCGTTGCCGCCGGTGCCTCCCTTCGATCGGTCCAGCTGAACCGGCGTCAAGCACGAGAGGCAGTCCTTCCGCATCTATCGATTCAACCGATCGCCGACAACAGAACTGGCAGAGCCGGAGCCGTGATCTACAACGGGGGAGCAGGACCCGCTAGAGGAGCCATGTTCTCGATGGTCTATA
>JAGQUU010000193.1 GCA_020438345.1 Solirubrobacterales bacterium
CTTTCGCGAGCGTCAGCTTCAACCACCAGCCCATGATGAAAGCCGAGCCGCTCCAGCTGCGCTGCGATATCTGCGGCCCGCTCCTCGACCGGTTCTACCGAAACCATGTTGCCCATGCGCCCCACCCGGGCCGCGATCTGTCCTGTCTTGATTCCCGGCCCGGCACAGAGATCGAGAATCCGCTCACCGGGCCGGGGATCGAGCACTTCAACCACCGCCGCCGATCCTCGCGACTGTGAAACAACCAGCCCCTCTTCAGCTGCTGTCTCGATTGCGGCGAGACTCCCCCGGGCGATCAGGAGCTCCGGCGGGGACATTGGCCATGATCCATCTGCCGGAACCAGTTCGAGATCTTCACCGGAGAAGCGTCCAATCACTTCTTCGACGGTGATCCGGGCTGTGTTCACCCTCACCGCCCGCTCGGAAGGACCATTCGCGGCAGCCATCAGAGCGCGGGCACGATCAGCTCCGAGTTCCTCCCACCACATCCGGGCCAGCCAGTCCGGAAAGGAATGCGCGACCGAGGCTGCTTCCGGGGTCGAGTCATCACTAAGCCGGGCAAGCACTGACTTCCGCTCGCGCAAGGTCCGGCGAAGAAGTGCGTTGGCAAAACCCGCTGCGTAGTCGGCCCCGGCCGCACGGACCAGACTGACTGCCTGGTCGACCGCGGCGTGGTCCGGCGTGGCGTCGGCGAAAAGAAGTTCGAACATCCCCAGGCGAAGCGCCGCTGTCACCGGAGGGTCAGGACGCCTCCCTTTCTGTTTCATGAATGACGAGACGATCGAATCCGTCGAGCCGCGGCGCTGGACCGCCCCGAAGGCAAGCCGCTGGGCCTGGGCACGCGAGCGGCCGGTCAGATCCCGGGAAACCGCTTCTTCCCTGAAAGCCGCCTCGGTGTATTCGTCATGCTCGAAGGTGCGACGGAGAACTGCGTAAGCAACCTCCCGTTCGGGGGTGACCCTGCTCACGGTTCCTGGCCGGGGAAATTACCCTGACCACGACCTCTGAGCCAGGCGTCCCCGCCCATCTCCTTCTTGCCCGGAGGTTGAACCCGGTCGAGACGAACCGCCCCCTCGCCGCAGCCGAGCACCGGCCAGCCTTCCTCTTCCGCGAATTGTCCGGGTGCGGGTCCGGAATCGAGCACTGTTGTGGCCCGCACTCCGAGCCGGTCTGCTGCGCCGAGCGGCAGCCAGGCGCCGATGTGCGGAGTCAGGGCCCGCACCTGATCGTGAATCTGGCGGGCGGACCGGGATGGTTCCAATTTTCGGTCTTCGGCCGAAATCTTCTCCGCGTATGTGAGGCCGGCTTCACCCTGCTCCTCCCAGGCGACTTCACCTCGCCGGGCAAGAGTCAGTCCTTCAATCAGCAACCTCCCCCCGAGTTCTGCCAGACGGCCGGAGAGCGAACCGAAATCCTCATCGGGGTCGATCACGATCTCTTCCCTCAAAGCAACCGGGCCCGAATCCAGCCCGGCGACCAACCGCATCACGCAGACGCCGGTTCGGGAGTCGCCTTCCATGATCGCCCGTTCGACCGGGGCCGCCCCGCGCCAGCGCGGCAGCAGTGACGGATGCACGTTCAGCATTGGAAGCTGCGACAGCAGCGGCTCCCGGATCAGCTGTCCGAAAGCGCAAATAGATGCCCATTCACCACCGGCTTCGAGGATCCTCGCCCGGTCTTCATCGGCGTTTACATTGCCGGATTTCAGGACTTCAATGCCGAGATTTCCGGCAAGTTCAGCGACCGGTGAAGCATGCTCCCTGCGGCCGCGCCCGCGGCGGCGGTCGGGCAGGGTTACGACAAGATCCGGCCGTTCCGGCGATGCGGCAAGGACCCCGAGCACGGTGCCGGCGAACTCCGAAGTTCCGAGAAATACCCCCGGCATGGACGCTAGCCGCGCTTCCGGCAGGTCATCAGTCTTCGTGCGGGGTGTACGCCTCGCCGCGGCGAAGTGCCTTCATTGCGGCCTTGCGCTGGGGCTTCTCGGTCCGGTCGAGAATCAGGATGCCGTCAAGATGATCGATCTCGTGCTGTAGCACCCTTGCCTCGTGGCCGGATGCTTCAATCAGCACCTCCGCTCCGGTCCGATCCCTGCCACGAACCCGCGCGTAGAGCGGCCGTTCAACTTCGACGATTACGCGAGGAATGCTGAGACAGCCTTCGGCCGCGACTTCAGACTCATCCGAAAGCCATTCGATTTCAGGGTTGACCAGTTCCTGGGGAACCGCGTCAGCGTTGGTCTGGAATACCAGCAGGCGCCGGAGCTTTCCGACCTGCGTCGCGGCCAGCCCTACTCCGAGTCCGTCCTTCATCAACTCGAACATCCGCTCGATCTCTCCGGAGAGCGCCTGATCGAACTCCTTGACCTCGGAGGCGCGGCTCTTCAGTACCGGATCGCCGTACTGGACGATCTGGGAGAGCGCCATCTCCCTCCGCTTCAGGGTCTCCTCGTCGTAGCCCCTGATTGGCACCTCGCCGCCTTCGGGTTCGACTTCTTCAACCGGGCCGCCCTGATCGCTTTCGCTCGCTGCCGTGAAGGCTTCTTCCGCCCGCTCTATTCCCTCGGCATAGGCGGCCGCTTCTTCACTCAAAGTCGCTGTTTCTTCGTCCGAAGACATCTCCGCCGAGTCTACCGACGCCCCGATCGGTGCTCAGGCCGGGGATTCACCGGAGGCCCGGCTGGCGATGTATCCGTCATCGGCTGATCCCTATTGCGGATCGACGTCAACCACCAGGGTGATGTTGCGAAGCAGGCGATCTTCAAGGAGTTCTTCGATCGACTGGTGGACTGCGGCGATTGATCGGGCCCGGGTGCCGGAACGGATCAGGATCCGCCGACGGAACCTGTTCCGTGCCCGGAACATCGGGGCCGGACCGAGCAGTTCGGCCCCCTCCGGGAGTGCCTTCCCGACCCGGTCGGCGACCAGACTGGCTGCCTGCTCCACGTCAGATTCAATTTCGGCCCCGAGCTGAATCCGGATCAGGTGCGAGTAAGGCGGATAGCCCAGTTCCTGGCGACGCTCCAGCTCTCCCGCCAGGAAGCCGGGGGAATCGTGCCCGGCTGCGCTGGCGATACTGGGTGTGTCCGGAGAAAGGGTCTGGACA
>JAGQUU010000023.1 GCA_020438345.1 Solirubrobacterales bacterium
CGGAAAGTTTCAGCATTATCCGCTTGAACCGCGGCGCCTGGTCACTCATCAGCTGATCAGAAACTACCTGTTACTCCCCGATCCGGAAGCAGGAGAAGCGGCTGATGACCACATTTTCTCCAACTTTGGCGGAGATGGCTTCCCTCAACTGTTCGATGCTTTTTGAATCGTGCTTCTCGGTATTCACGTGCTGCTGCTCAAGCAGGGCAATGTCCTTGGCCCACTTCGCTACCTGGCCTTCAACGATCTTCTCGACGACGTTGTCCGGCTTGCCTTCTTCCCTGGCCTTTTCTTCGAAGACACGACGCTCGGCCGCGATCTGATCCTCGGGAATGTCTTCCCTGGACACATGAGTCGGGGAGGCGGCGGCGACGTGCATCGCTACCTCGTAGGCGAATGCTGCGAAGTCCTCGTTGCGGGCGACGAAGTCGGTCTCGCACTGGACTTCAACCAACGCGCCGACCTTCCTGTTGGCGTGGATGTAAGACGCAATCACACCTTCGGAAGTACCCCGGTCAGAGCGCTTCGCGGCGGAAGCCTGGCCCTTCACCCGCAGGAGCTCCACCGCGCGTTCAGCGTTGCCATCAGCCTCGATCAGCGCGGCTTTGGCATCCATCATGCCGGCGCCTGTCTGTTCGCGCAGCGCTTTTACGTCAGCAGCCTTGATGTCTGCCATCAGTTGCTCTCCTCGGTTGATTCGTTTTCGTCGGTCTTTGCTGCCTCTTCGGCAACCGGGTCCGGGTCCGGAGCGACAGCCTGGGGATGCGGGTTGTCCGGCACGGCCTGCGGATGCGGGTTGTCCGGGACAGCCTGAGGATGCGGCTCGTCCGGCACAGCCTGCGGATGCGGCTTGGCGGCCTGCTCCTTCGCAGCAGCGTCAGCCTTGGCCTTTTCCTCACGCTGACGGGCTTTCTCCTCGGCCTGCTCCTTCTCGATCTGCTCGCGGCGGGCGCGATCTTCCTCTTCCCGCTTCTTGCGCTCGGCTTCTTCCTTCTCGCGACGCGCCTGCTCTTCGGCGCGGCGCTTCTCCTCAACCACGGCCCAGGCACCGGCACCCTTCTCGATGGCGGAACCGACGGTCGAGATCACCAGCTCACAGGAGCGGATCGCGTCATCGTTGCCGGGAATCACATGGTCGATATGGCCGGGGTCGCAGTTGGTGTCGACAAGCGCGATGACCGGCAGACGCAGGCGAGTGGCCTCCCGCAGGGCGATTTCCTCTGACTTGAGGTCAGTGATGAAGACGGCGTCGGGAACGCGGTCCATGTCAGCCACACCACCGAGCGCAAACTCGAGTTTGGCCAGCTCGGCCTGCATGTTCATGCGTTCCTTGGTCGGGAGCAGTTCGATCTGCCCCGACTCGACCAGCCCGCGAATCTCATGCATACGCTTGATCCGCTGCGACGCGACGTTGAAATTGGTCAGAAGGCCGGGCAGCCAGCGCCGGTTCACGAACGGCATGTTCGACTTGCCGGCCCAGTTCTCGACTACATCGGAGGCCTGCTTCTTGGTGCCGACGAACAGGACCTTGCCACCACCCGAGGTGAGTTCACCGACGAAGCGGCGCGCTTCCTCGAGCATTTCCTCGGTCTGCATGAGGTCGATGATGTGAATCCCGTCGATTTCGCCGGCGATGTAACGGCGCATGTTCGGGTTCCAGCGGCTGGTCTGGTGACCGAAGTGAACTCCGGCTTCCAGGAGTTCCTGGATTCCTACCTGGGACATACTTCTCCTTGAAATTGGCTTGAACTGCGGATCCGCCCGGGCCGTTTCGGTGGGATCCGCTCGAAGACCATCTCCGGGCGGCAGGAGCCACCGTCGTATCCCGGGGGGTTGGGAATACGGACAGCAGTCCAGTCTAGAGGGATCCGGCTTGGCGTGCGGCTTCGAGGGTTCTGGCGAGGTCTTCTGGCAAATCCGTCCTGAAAGCCAGCTCTTCGCCGGTCCGGGGATGGCGGAATTCAAGCCGGGACGAATGCAGAAACTGACGGTCAAGCCCGTATCTCAAGGGTCCGCTGTAAGTTGCGTCCCCGACCAGCGGGTGCCCGATCGCTTCCAGGTGAACACGGATCTGATGGGTGCGGCCGGTCTCAAGCCTTACTTCAAGGAGGCTTTCCCGCCGCAGCGTTTCAACTACTTCGAAATGGGTTCTTGCTTCCCGGGAGCTGGCCCCATTCACCGCCATCCGGTGCCTTTTTCGTGAGGCGCGGCCGATCGGTGCGTCAACTGTGCCGGTGCGGGAACGAAACCGGCCGTCGGCAAGTGCCAGGTATATCCTCGCGACCTTCCGATCACGAATCATTCGCTGAAGGTCGGCATGAGTCTGTTCTTCCCGGGCCACGACCATCAGGCCGCTGGTTCCCCGGTCCAACCGGTGAACGATGCCCGGCCGCTCGGGGTCGTTGCCGCCAGCAAGCTCGTCTCCGAGGAGTTCGACCAAGGTCTCACCCTCATGCGAGGGTGCCGGATGGACCACAAGATCCCACCCCTTGTCGACTACGGCGAGGAATTCGTCGCGGTAGACGATGCGAAAGCCCTGTGGACCGGGCTCTTCGCTTTCTTCCGCTTCAGCGCCCATCGACGACGGACTCCCCCGGTTTTTGATTTGTATTGCCGGTCAGAAGCGAGATCGCCAAGAGGATCACGCCAACGGTGATCGCACAATCGGCCAGATTGAAGGCCGGCCAGCTGGGCAGAAGAATGAAGTCGGTTACGTGTCCGAGCCTGATCCGGTCGATCAGATTGCCGGCCGCGCCGCCCAGGATCAGCCCGCCGGCGACCCAGGTCAGATTGCTCTCGGGTGCGGAGGCGATGAATGCCCCCAGGGCGACAAGCGCAAGAGCAGCGAGCAGTATTACGAAGACGCCTCCACCTCCGGCCAGACCGAAAGCAATTCCATCGTTGTGGGTCAGTGTGAACTGAAGAGGCCCCAGCACATCCACCAGCTCGCCTTTCATGATCCTGTCGGTGACCAGCTCTTTTGATGCCTGATCAAGCAGGAGTACTCCGAAGGCGAGCAGTCCCGCCAGAATAAGGTGCCGGTACCCCTTCACTTCAGCCCCGGACGATCGCGACGATCACCTGCTGCGCGACAAGCAGGAGGAGCACACCGACCACCGGACTCAGGTCCAATGCGAATCCGCCGCCGCCGACCGGAGGCAGAAACCGCCGGAACAGGTTCAGGTAAGGGTCGGTTGTTTCACGTACAAAGTTCGCGACTGCCTGCACTACCGGGTTGTCGGGGAGACGCGGAATCCACGACATGAGCACCCGGAGAAAAACAAGGATGATGAACACCGTGAACAGTGCGTTGACATAGGCCGCTGCATCACCGCGAGTCAAAGCGAGTAGGGACGTCACGATTCAGTTGCCGCGCATCCGCGAAACCGACGCTTCGAAGGCTCTGCGAAAAGCATCGGCTCCACCCGCCGCGGCCAGAGCCTCGAGGCCGGCCTCGGTGCTGCCACCGGGGGATGCAACCGCGACCTGGATCTCGAATGGTGTGCGCCGGCCAAGCAAGGCCGCTGTTCCGGCCATTGATTCCGCGACCATCCGAATCGAAATCTCCGGATCCAGCCCGTCTGAAACTCCTTCGCTTCCGAGCGCTTCTGCGACAGCCGCAAAATAAGCGGGTGTGCAGCCCATCACCGCGGTGGCGGTGTCGATCCGATCATCCGGCAGTTCGTACACGCTGGCCAGTGACCCGAGCATGCGACGGGCCTCTTCGACAATCCCGGGATCCGCTCCTTCCGGGTCGGCCATGCAGATAACTCCCTGCCTCACCTCGACACCCAGGTTCGGCATCAGCCTGATTACTGTGCTCTGCGGAAAGGTCTCTTCGAGTTTCGAGAGTGGAGTTGCGCCCAGCAGGGAAAGCACCGCTCGGGGTGCGGGGATTCCGGCGGCGATTTTCTCAAGATCTTTCGGCTTCACTGCAACCACGACGAAGTCGGACTGCTCGACCAGTTCCGCATTCGAGCCGATCGCCTGACCTCCAACCTCGGTGGCAAGCGCGGTAGCCCGCCCTGAACCGGAATCAGTGAACAGCATGGTCGAAGGCGCGTCCCGATCGGCGCCGGCCCATCCGCGCGCCATCGCTGCTGCCATATTTCCGGAACCTATGAATCCGACGATCATGCCGGACACTTTATGTGTTCAGACCAGGATCAGGACTGGTTGAAGAAGCCCTTGTCGATCAACCTGGCCTTCTCCTCAGCCGAAACCTCTACGTTGCGCGGGGTGAGCAGGAAGACCTTTTCGGCGATCCGCTGCATGCCACCATCCAGTGCGTACGTCAGTCCCGAAGCGAAGTCAATCAGCCGTTTCGAAAGCTCATGGTCAGTGGTCTGAAGGTTGAGAATGACCGGCACCTTGCGCTTGAACTGGTCGGCGACCTGCTGGGCATCGTTGAAGTTGCGGGGTATCACCAGGTGAACCTGGACATCGTCCCCGCCATTGTCACTCCCTACCGATCTGAGCGAACGGGTCCTTCCGCCTCCACCACCTGAAGGCAACGGGTCCGCATCGGAGAAAATGTCGTCGATATCGTCGTGACGTCCGCGCCTCGATGTGGGCAGCCGGCGCACATTGGCTTCCCGGCTTCGCCGGCTACGACGGCTTTCGTACTCATCTTCTTCTACGAAATCATCTTCGTAGTCGTCGTGATCGTTGTAGTGATGGTCGTCTTCCTCGGCGAGACCGAAGTAGACGAGCGTCCGATGCCATGAATCGCGTAGTGCCATAGGTATGCCGTTTTTCGCTCAGTGGAGGTTGATTCCTCCCAGGTCCGGAAAAGTCAGGGGGATTATCCCTGAATTACCGGTTTTGCAGCGAAAATCGCAGTTTCGGGTTCAGTCCAGCCAGGCGATGCCCGCCTGGCGCCCCGTCCTGCCCCGTTCGCGGCGATGTGAAAAGAAACGCCTGTCGCAATACGTGCAGATGCCGGCGATCTCGATTTCCTCCACTCCGGCTCGCGAAAGCTGGCGTCTGGCGACCTCGGGCAGGTCCATATTCCTGCCGTGCATGAGCCCCGGGCCCAGATTTGTGAACGCCGCCTCGACTTCCGGCCCAACTTCGAAGCAGCAGGGGCCGATTCCCGGTCCCACTGCAGCCCGCCGGGCACCAACGCGCTGCCTCGCAGCATCGATGATTCCAGCCGCGAGCCCCCGCCAGCCGCAATGGAGCATTGCCACACCATGGTCACCAAGCAGAGCCACAGGCAAGCAGTCGGCCACCAACACGAGTTGTGGTCGGGCGATCTTGTCGGTGAGTTGCCCGTCTGCCTCAGGCGGAGGGCTCTCTCCCGGCGAGGCGAAATGCGGAAATCCCGTTCCATCATTGAAATCCAGTCCGGCCCCGTGGACTTGCCTCCCCATATCCACTGCCTCCGGATCGACCCCAAGGCACCTGGCCAGCCGCAGCCGGTTCCTGACTACGTACTCCCGGTTGTCTTCGGTGAGAATGCCAAGGTTCAGGCTGGCGAAAGCACCTTCGCTCACCCCGCCCTCCCTGCTGGTGAAGCAGGCTGTCGCTTCACCTCCGAGGTCGGCCTCGAGCCAGGACACTCCGCTGCTTTCACGCCAGATCAAACCGTGCCGCCTCCCACCGCAGCCAATGCGACGCGTAGCTCTTCTTCTGCCCCGCTCGTTCCCCGGTTCAGCTTCGCCTCAAGAGCCGCGTCGATCGCCTCACCAACCAGTGGGCCTTCCGGCAACCCGGCTGCGATCAGATCCGCACCGGTGATCTCGAGTCCGACCCTACGCCAGTTCCGAAGCCATTCATCCAGCCAGGCTCCGCCCGCTGCCCTGGCCAGGAGCACCGAGAGAAGGTCCCTTCCCCTTGCCCGGCAATAGCCAGCCCAGGGAGTTGGTGGGCTCTCGACCAGGTCTTCGAAACTGTCTGTTTCACTGAAAACTGCGGCGAGCACCGCTTCCTCGCGAGGCACTATGCCCTCCCAGGGATCAAGCTCAAGCAACTCGATTGCGACTTCGGCCAAGTCGAGACGGGCCCCGTCGAACTCGATCAAACCCCAGATTCGGGCGAGTCTCAGCGCGTCAAGCGCATTGTCTTCAAGGGCGAGGAGCCGGACCTCATGTTCCACCCGGTCCCGCGAGACGGTACCGAGGTCGGTCCGCAGGAGAAGCTCCGCTGTTTTCGGTTCGAGATCGAAACCGAATCGGGCTGCATACTTGGCTGCCCTCAGCGCGCGGGTCGGATCATCGACGAAGGAATCGTCGTGGAGCACCCGCAGCACTCCTGACTCGAGGTCCGCGAGGCCACCGCAGGGGTCGACCAGCGCCGAATCGGGTTCAAGGCTGATTGCCATCGCATTGATCGTGAAGTCACGCCGCCGGAGGTCTTCATCGAGGCGGCCGGGATTTACATCCGGCAGTGCCCCCGGGCGGGAATAGGTCTCGGTCCTGGCTGTGGCGATATCCACGAGGCTGCCTTCGACCTTCAGGTCCACCGTCCCGAAACGTTCGTTCAGCCTTGCTTCCGGGTCAAGGCTCCGCGCCAGAGGCATCGGATCGCCTTCGACGACGAGATCGATGTCATCAACCCTGAAATCGGCCAGACAGTCACGAATCGCCCCGCCGACCAGATAGACGTCAGAGATCGCTGAATCCCGTGCCAGTGCCAGGACCGGATGGGTCCAGATCAAGGATGCAAGGCGGTTGAAGTCGGGGTCAATTCCGGGGGCCATTGGTGTTCTCGCGTACCATGATCCCTTCTTCGGATGAATGACAGCCCGACCACACCCGTAAACGAACCGGAAAAGTCACCCTGGTACAGGGAACGCCGCAAAGTCGTGGCGGTTCTTCTGGTCGCCCTTGTCGCCCTGGGTGGAATCGGTTTGATCGCCTGGAACGAGCTGAAGCGGCCCGAGGACGTAAGCAATCCAGACGTTCCTTTTGAGGCACCGGTTGAAAAGCCAAAGGCGGTTCCGAAGGACAAGACCGTCAACTGGAGCACCTTCCGGCTCAACCCGCAGCGCACTGGATACCTTCCGGTCAATGGCATTCGACCGCCATTCAAGCGGGTCTGGAAATACGGCGATCAGCCTCTGCTCGAGTTCCCGCCGATCGTGGTGAACGGCCGGCTCTACTTCGTGGACAACGATGGTCATGCCAGGGCGCTGGACGCCGACACGGGCCGTGAGATCTGGTACCGCCGGATTGCGGACCTGAACGCTTCGACCCCGACGTATTCCAAAGGCCGACTCTACATAGTGAACCTCGAGCCGGGGCATGTTCTGGCACTAGACGCCAGGAACGGCCGCAGAATCTGGCAGAAGGACCTTTCCTGCCGCTCCGAATCCTCACCGGTCGTGGTTCACAACCGCGTCTATTTCGGTTGTGAGAACGGAGTTCTTTACGCCCTCAAGGCCCGCAACGGCAAGCAGGTCTGGGAAACACCGGTTTCCGGGGCGATCAAGGGAGCCC
>JAGQUU010000194.1 GCA_020438345.1 Solirubrobacterales bacterium
CCCCCAGCCTGATCCCACCCCCCAGCCTGATCCGGCCCCTGGCTACAGCGGTTCGATGAAACTGAGCGGCCCGAAAAAAGTGAAGGCCGGAAAGAAGTTCAGGATCACGGCAGTGGTAGCGAATATCGGCACCAGTCCCATTGCCGGGAGCGTGATCAGCTGGAAGGCCACCCAGGGCAAGGCCGTCAAGGCAATGGGCCAGGTCAGACTGCCGGAAATTGCCACCGGCGGCAAAGTCTCCAGACCAATTCGGGTTGCGATCAAGAAGGCCAAGTTGCGGGCGAAGAAACCGCTCAAGATCACCGCGGCCCTGGTTCACCAACGCAAGACGATCGCCAGCGGCGGAACTTCGATTCGCCTGAAGTAGCCACAGATAGTCTCCCGGCATGAGTCTGCCCAGGATTCCCCGCGACCCTGAAAACGATTACAGCCGGGAGGCAGCTCGACACCGGCGCGACCTTGCCTCCGAACAGACCGGAGCCCGGCTGGATCATGTCGGGCAATACTCTTTCGACCCTTCGGTGCTGCCGGGCAACATCGAGAATTTCATCGGGGTCGCCCAGGTCCCGATCGGGCTGGCCGGCCCCCTGCTGATCGACGGCGAATACGCCAAGGGGGAGTTCTACGTGCCGATGGCGACCACAGAGGGCACCCTCGTCGCGTCATACAGCCGGGGCATGAAGATGGTTGCCGAGGCAGGCGGTGTCAGGACCACGGTCGTCGATGACCGTATGCAGCGCGCTCCCGCCTTCATTTTCGATTCGGCACGGGAGGCCCGGGACTTCGTGACCTGGCTCGATGAACACGAGCCAGAAGTGAGAAAAGCCGCCGAATCGACAACTTCAACCGGCAAACTGATCGAGATCGAGCGTTACCACGCCAGCCGGTTCGTTTACACCCGTTTCAACTTCACGACCGGCGATGCGGCGGGGCAGAACATGGTCAGCAAAGCAACCTGGGCTGCCTGCGAATGGATAAGGGCAAACTGCTCCCCGCTGCGGGACTACATGCTGGACGCGCAACTCTCGACCGACAAGAAGCACTCGCAGATCAACACCCTGAGGACCCGGGGAAAGCGGGTGATCGCCGAGGTCCAGATCCCGAGCAACATCCTTGAGAAGCACATGCGGGTGACTTCCCGCCAGGTCTTCCAGGCACGCCAGATCTCGAATCAGGGCGCAATGCTCTCCGGGAGTTCAGCCAACACACCGCATCCGGCCAACGGAATCGCGTCGGTGTTCATCGCGACCGGCCAGGATGAGGCGAACGTGGCCGAGGCACAGGCCGCAATCGGCTATACGGAGCTGCGCGGCGAAGATTCCGACTACTACTATTCGATCACCCTGCCGGCCCTGATCGTCGCGACATACGGCGGCGGAACTGCCCTGCCAACCCAGAGCGAATGCCTCGATCTGCTTGGCTGCAAGGGTTCCGGCAAAGTGAACAAGCTGGCCGAGATCATCGCCGCAACGGTGCTTTGCGGGGACCTCTCACTTGGTTCTGCGGTGGTCGCAGATGAATGGGTAGGGGCTCACGACGAACTGGGTCGCAACCGCTGATCCCAACCGGCGGACTACCGATCCGGGTCCGGTTTCAGATTCCGCTCGGCAGCTTCGATCTCGTCCGCGAGCTGCCGGTTCTCTTC
>JAGQUU010000024.1 GCA_020438345.1 Solirubrobacterales bacterium
CGGAATCGTTCGCCGGTTCCAACAACACAGGCGCCGGAGGCTCGCCCTCATGTGCTTTCAGCAGACGGTCGTGCACCGCATTCAGCTCGGGAGCCGGAAAGGTCCCGAGTTCGTCTCTGAGCAGAAGCCGGAATTCCTCGTAGGCCCTCAGCGCTTCGGCGACGTTGCCCTGGGCCTCCATGACCCCGATCAGCGCGGTACGGGCTGATTCCCGGAACGGGGCGGCGTCTACTGCCACTCGGGCGGCTCTCTCTCCGCGAGCCCGTTCCGCTTCGCCGAGCTGGCTGCCGGACCTTGCGATCAATTCAAGTGCCTGGAGCCGCAGGTCGTCGAGTTCATTTCGGTACTCGTCGATCCAGCCAGCCTCTAGTCCGGGCAGAAGTCCGCCGGAGAGGATCCTCTCGGCTTCTGTGGCCGTCTCGAAAGCTTCACGGTGTTCACCTGCGTCTTCGGATCTGCGGGCCCCTTCGATGCCGGTGTGGGCGGCATCCCAATCGATCCAGGCATCGTCACCCAGAGTCAGCGAAAGCTCCGACCGGCCTTCCAGCCGGCCCGGCCCGAGGGCTTTGCGAAGCCGGGAAAGCGGCGGTGCAAGCAGTGATTCGCCACCGCTGGGCAGGCCTTCATCTGCCCAGAGTGCTTCAACCAGCTCGTCCCTGCGGACGGGACGTGACCGGTTCAGGGCGAGATAGGCGAAGAGCAGCCGACCCTGGCGCCCAGGCAGGGATTCACCAAGCTCCTCGCCGTCCCAGGCAACTGTCAACCGGCCACAGAGGGTTATCCGTGGGTCTGTCATCGCAATGTGCCTGTCATTTCACCGCAATCCGGGGGCAAGGTACCCCGGGAATTCTTCCAGCCATGTCAATGCCTTCACTCATCAACATCCTTCCCGCGGTGGCCCGCAAGGCACCGGAAACCCCCGAAGAAGTAGCTGCCGTGCTGGCCGAGGCCCGCCGCCTCGATCGCCGAGTAGTTGTCTTTTCGACCGGTCATGGCATCCCGCCGATCGGCGACACCTCAGACCGGATCCTGATGGATATCAGCGCTTTTGACCAGGTCGAGATCGATCCAGCCGCACGAATCGCCCGTATCGGCGGGGCGGTTCAGTGGCGTGAGTTGATCGAAGCGGCCGGTGAACATGGCCTGACCGCGCCCTTCGGCTCAGCAGCATCGGTCGGCGTCACCGGTTACATGATGGGTGGAGGAATCGGCTTCATGTCGCGCCACCTTGGTCTCGGTTGCAGTTCGATCCGGGCTGCACAACTGGTCACGCCGGACGGGCAGTACCGCCGGATAGATTCGGGTTCCGATCCGGATCTGTTCTGGGCGCTGCGTGGCGGCGGTGGCGGCTTCGGCGTGATCACAAGCCTTGAGGTCAACCTGACTCCGGTGCCACAAATGGCCGGCGGAGTACTCGCCTGGGGGATCGAGGATGCCGAGCGGGTTCTCACCGTCTGGTCGGAATGGTCCCGACAGGCCCCGGAGGATGTCACCACGGCAGTCCGGCTAGTCCAGCCACCTGAAGGTCCGGCACTGGCAGTGGTCGTAGCGACAGCACCTCGACCGGCCGGGCAGCTCAGTGCCGACCTCGGCCCCCTGATCTCCCTGAATCCAATGCTGAACACGATCTCGAACACAGATCCGGCGGCATTCCTGAACGAGTACACCGATCCGGAGATCGACACCACCGAGCCGCCGCATGCCTTCGAGCATGTGCTGCTTGACACCGTCACGCCGCAGGCGGCACAACTGGCCGCCGAGTTCGGCCAGCCGGCAACCGGTTGTGGCGCGATCATGGTCGAAATTCGTCATCTTGGGGGTGCCCTGGCGCGTCCGGCACCGGGTGGCGGAGCGATGGACAGGATCGAGGGCGAGTATTCGCTGTTCCTGATGGGCCCTCCGGAAGCCGCGGAAAAAATGGCCCATGCGGCTGATGTCCTGTCCGACTTCGGTCGGGGCCGCACCTATCTCAATTTCATGCAGCGCCGGACCGGCCGGCAAACCGCGTACCCGGAAGAGACCATCGGGCGGCTTGCCGATCTCTATGAAGCGGTAGACCCGGAAGGGTTGCTCGATCATCCCCACCCGATCGTCCGCAGATCCAGGCTCGCGGTTTAGTGGCGAACCCGGAAGCAGCCGGATCCCGCCAAGGAAACGGCTGCTTCCGGGTTGGCAGGACTGGCCCGCCCGGGGTTGAGGCAGCGGACAGTCCCGTTGTTGTTTGATTGTTGGCCGTGTCTCTTCGCCCGACAATTGACCTGCTGCTCGAGGATGAGCAGATCGCCCGCCTTTCCGCCGATGTCCGTGAGGCTGGCACGACCGGGCAGAAGGCGATCACGACTGAAGTCTCAGCCAGCCTCAGGCCAGCCCTGATCGCTGCGCTGCTCGAGGACGATCTCGGGCTGGAGGACCGCCCTGCTCTGATCGTCACCCCGGACGATCGCTCTGCGCGGGAGATGACGGCCGCCCTGGGGGCTTTCCTCGGTGAACGGGTCGTCCGTTCCTACCCGTCGAGAGGTACCGGGTACGCCTCCCAGATCACACCGCCGCCACATCTGACCGGCTTGAGGATCGATGCGCTCGATTCTTTCGGCCGGGATGAAGACTGGCCATCGGTGGTGGTGGCTTCGGCGATCGCTCTCGCCGAGTCGGTCCCGGATGCTTCTCTCAGGCCGGCCGGATTCCGGCTGGCTGTGGGAGAGGAACATGAGCCATCGCAGATTGCCAATGACCTTGTTGCGGCGGGATACGAACGGGTTGACCAGGTACTCGAGAGGGGACAGTTCGCAGTTCGTGGCGGCATTCTGGATGTCTTCTCGGCGACCGAGGACCGGGCAACACGGATCGATTTCTTCGGTGACGAGATTGAGTCGATGCGCTGGTTTTCCACCTTCACACAGCGTTCACTCGGATCTGCAGAGAGCATCGAGCTGGCGCCAGCCGCCGAACTGGATGTCGATCACCGCGAGATGGCCGAACTGACCATCGCCGAAGCCCGCGAGAACGAAGCCGGAATTGACCTGGCCGAAGCCCTTCCGCTGGATCAGTTCCGGGCCCCCCTCGACCTGATTCCCGAGGCTGCCGTTGTGATCCTCACCGCGGACGAGGAAATCGAACCGGCCCTCAGGGATCATTGGGAGGACGTCACCACGGCGATGCATGCCGACGACGCACATCACCTCTATGAGGATGTGGCCGGACCCCTGAATGATCGTGCGACGCTGATTCTCACTCGTCCCGGGGAGGGTGAGGAGGCAATGCGGGCGATGAGCGCCGAATCCCCGGCCAGGAACCTGAAGGAAGCCGAAGCGGAACTCCGGAAACTGGTCGAGGCCGGCTACCGGACTGTGGTTGCCTTCGATTCCCGGGGCGAGGCCGAAAGGGCCCGTTACGGCTTCGAACGGCTGGACACCAGGATCGTCGACGAGGGTCCGATTCCCACAGATCCGGCGGTCAGCCTGGTCGAGGCCCGGCTGGCTGAAGGCTTTGTCTCGCCACGGACAAAGGTTGCGGTACTTCCTTTCCGGCGACTTTTGAACCGCAGGCGCCGGGCCGACGAGCGGGCACCGGAGGCGGTCCGCGGCCGTCTGACCTTTTCCGAATTGAGGGTCGGCGACCACGTCGTACACGAGGACCACGGGGTGGCCCGTTTCGCCGGCTTCGAGACACGAGAGGTTGGCGGGATCACCCGCGATTACCTTTACCTCGAATACAAGGGTGAAGACCGGGTCTATGTCCCGACCGACCAGTTCGCCAAGCTTTCGCGCTACTCCGGCGGGGCCGGCAGCCCGACCCTTTCAGCGCTCGGCGGCAAGAAGTGGCTGAACATGCGTGCCCGTGCCCGGGATGCGGCCTCCGAGATCGCCGGCGAACTGGTCAATCTCTACGCGGAGCGCAAGACCCGGAAAGGCCATTCCTTCAGTCCCGATTCGGAATGGCAGATGGAACTGGAGGCCAACTTCCCCTGGCGGGAGACTGCCGATCAGGTCGAGGCGATTGAAGCGGTCAAGGCGGACATGGAATCCGGGCAGCCGATGGACCGTCTGGTCTGCGGCGACGTCGGCTACGGCAAGACCGAGGTGGCGATCCGGGCGGCAGTCAAGGCAGCTTCGGACGGCAAGCAGGTAATGATCCTCGCTCCGACGACCATTCTGGCCCAGCAACATCTCGGCACTTTCCGTGAACGTCTCGCCGACCTGCCGTTCCGGGTCGATGGGGTGAGCCGCCTGAGGAAACCGGCCGAAGTCAGGCAGGTGGTCGCCGAATGGGGCGACGGCAAGATTGACGTTCTGATCGGTACCCACCGGCTGCTTTCGCGGGACGTGCGGGCAAAGGATCTGGGCCTGATCGTTGTTGATGAGGAACAGCGCTTCGGGGTGAAGCAGAAGGAATTGCTCCGTCAGATGAAGCTCAAGGTCGATGTTCTCTCGATGTCGGCCACGCCGATCCCGAGAACTCTGCAGATGTCTATGGCTGGCCTCCGGGACATTTCGGTGATCGAAACCCCGCCGGAGGGCCGTCGTCCGGTCCGTACCTATGTCGGTCCCTGGGATGAGCAGCTGGTTGAACGCGCCGTGAAACGCGAAATCGACCGCAAGGGACAGATCTTCTTTCTTCACAACCGGGTCGAGAGCCTGGAACATGCGGCCGAAAACCTGCGCGCCCTGGTTCCCGGGATCCGGGTTCAGGTCGCCCATGGTCAGATGGAGGATTCCGAGCTCGAGTCGGCGATGCTGAACTTCCTGCGTGGTGACGCCGATGTTCTGGTCGCGACCACGATCATCGAGTCCGGCATCGATATCCCTGCCGCGAACACGCTGATCGTGGATCGGGCGGACCATCTCGGCCTGGCCCAGGCGTACCAGATCCGGGGTCGGGTGGGCCGCTCCAGGGAACGGGCTTTTGCCTATCTGCTCTACCCCTCCGAGGAATCCCTGACCCAGGAGGCGTCTACCCGGCTTGCCACTCTGGCTGACCACACCGAACTGGGCTCCGGTTTCCGGATCGCGATGCGGGACCTTGATATTCGGGGAGCCGGCAATCTGCTCGGGGATGAACAGTCGGGCCACGTTGCGGCGGTCGGATTCGAGCTCTACTGCCAGCTGATCGACGAAGCAGTCGCGGAGCTTTCCGGTCGGCAGGAATCCGCCACAGAGCGGGAACCGGTTCGCTTCGACATCGGTGTCGATGCTTTCCTGCCGGCGAGTTATGTGCCGTTCGAAGCGGCGAAAATCGATATTCACCGGCGGATCGCCGCGGCGCGCCGTCCGGGTGACCTCCGGCAGGTCACCGACGAGCTCACCGACCGATTCGGGTCGCCGCCAGAGGAAGTACAGAACCTCCTGACCCTTCAGCAGGCCCGGATTGATCTCGGTTCGATCGGGGCGGAACAGGTCCAGTTCCGGGGAGGCAAGTTGACCGTCACTGGCGTGGAGCTGGATTCCGAACAGGCTTCGAAGGTCCGGGAAGAAGTGTCAGGTGCTATTTACGAGTGGCGGTCCCATGAATTGTCTGTCCGGGTTGACAATGACCCCGCCACAAGGCTCGCAACTGTGTCAGAACTGGGTCGCTCGCTGGCCGAAATGGATATGCTCCGCCCTTCGCAGTCTTAGCTTTCAGCTGCCAGCCACAAGAACTTTTCAGGAGGAGTCACTGCATGAGCGGGGCACGCAAATCTGGTTTGATCGTTTTCGGGGCTATTCTCGTGCTCCTTTTTGCGGGTATCGCCTTCGCGCAGGGCATCGGCAACCCGACGATCGAGAGCGGGAGCATCATCACGGTTGAAGATGTCCCTGACGGCAGGGGTGACATCACCCAGGAGCAGTACGAAACCTCATTCACCCAGACCTGGAAGCGCGGCGGCCTGCAGTCCGCCCCCAAGCCCGGTGACGCGCAGTACGAGGAAGTCAAGGAAGCAGCGATCAACGACCTGCTCGATCAGGCATGGCTTTCCGGCCAGGCCGAGGAGATGGGTGTCGAAGCCACCGAGCGTGAAGTCTCGAACGAACTGGCGACCATCAAGAAGGATCAGTTCCCGACTGAGAAGGCTTTCAACGATTTCCTCAAGGAAAGCGGTTTCACGATGGAAGAAGTCCAGGATCGTGTCCGGCTTCAGGTCTTGAGCCGCAAGATCCAGGAGGACATCACCAATTCGGTTACGGAAGTGCCGGACTCGGAAATCGAGAACTTCTATGAAGGCTCGAAGGAGAGCTTCACTACCCCGGAGACCCGTGACATCCGTTTGATCGTCACTGACAAGAAAGCCCAGGCTGACAAGGCGATCGAGGAACTCGGCGACGATCCGAGCGACGAGGAATTCGCCAAGGTTGCCAGGCAGCTTTCCGCGCATGCGTCGAAGACCGAAGGTGGCAAGACGGTGGCGACCGAGGGCGCTTTCCCGGACCCGGCAGGCACTGACATCATGGAAGCCGAGACGGGCGTTCTCGAGGGACCGGTCGAGGCTGGCGACCAGTTCTACGTTTTCCGGGTGACCAAGGTCACGCCGGAGGAAACGAAGCCCATTGACGAAGTTCGCGAGCAGATCCGGCAGCAGTTGTTGCCGACCCTGCAGCAGCAGGCGATGACCGACTTCGTTGCCGACTACAACTCGAAGTGGACTTCCCGCACCTTCTGCAAGTCCGATTACACGGTTCCGCGTTGTGACAACTACGAGGGTGACGGTCGTCTCGAATCTGCCGATCCCAAGTGCTACCAGGCGGGCGCCGGAAAGAACCCTGCTCTGAGTTGCCCGGCTCCGATCGCCCTTGCGGCGCCGATGGCACCGGGTGGAAATACCGGCTCGGCCGGAGTCCTTGGTCAGACCGAGAACCTTCCTCAGCGGCCGGTCCAGCCGAGTGATGCCAAGACTGACGACGCGGCGGCTGGCGCGGCAGGCGGAGCGGTCGACCTGAGTCAGCTCGGCGCCGCTGCCGGTCAGTAGGGACTCGTGGAAGCCGGCGAACTCGCCGGGGCTATAGGAAGGCTCGACCGGGTAACGCGCGAATTGCGCGAGAAATGCCCGTGGGACCGAGAGCAGGACGCCCGTTCGATCGTGCCGCATACGGTCGAGGAGGCCTATGAGCTGGCCGAGGCAGCCCGGGAGGGTGATGATGCCGCGATGCGGGACGAACTGGGCGATGTTCTGTTCCAGGTGGTGTTTCTTTCACTCCTGCTCGAGGAGCGCGGAGTTGGTGATCTGGCGGAGGTGGCGAGCCAGCTGACCGAGAAGCTGGTCCGGCGTCACCCTCATGTCTATCCCCCAAATGAGCAGGATGCCGCAGCGGGTATCGAGACTGCCGATGATGTGCGCCGTCAATGGGACGAGATCAAACGTGACGTTGAGGGCCGGCAGTCCGAGAAGGATTGGAGGAAACCAGCCTTGCCGGCCCTGATCTACGCGAATAAGGTCCAGTGGAAGCTCGATCCCGAGGAGCGTCCGGCCAACGCCGGTGCCGACAACCCGGACCGGAAACGGGATGAAGCCCGGATCGGCGAACTGCTCTGGGAGGCAGTCACCGAGGCCCGAAGCCGCGGGGTTGACCCCGAGCTGGCCCTGCGGGCCGAGGCCGAACGTCACGCGGAGAGCCTTCAAAAGTAGGATTGGCGTCGAAATGAGCAATATCGAAGACGTCCACGCCCGTCAGATCCTCGATTCCCGGGGGAACCCCACGGTTGAGGTCGAGGTCACCCTCGACAACGACTACATCGGTCGAGCCGCAGTCCCCTCCGGCGCATCCACCGGTGAGTTCGAAGCGGTCGAACTCCGCGACGGAAGCGACGCCTATCTCGGCAAGGGCGTCACTCAGGCGGTCGCCAATGTCAACGGCGAAATCCGGGACGCCCTGATCGGCTTCGATGTCACTGACCAGGCCGGTCTCGACAAGTTGATGATCGACCTCGATGGGACCGAGAACAAGGGCAGGCTCGGTGCCAACGCGATTCTCGGGGTCTCCCTCGCCGCTGCCCATGCCGCTGCCGCGATGGAGAAGCGCCCCCTCTACAGCTATCTCGGCGACCTTTACGGCGAGTCTGATCCTTCGCTTCTTCCGGTCCCGATGATGAATGTCCTGAACGGTGGCGCACATGCCGACAACTCGGTTGATTTCCAGGAGTTCATGGTGATGCCGGCCGGCACGTCGAGTTTCTCGGAATGCCTGCAGGTCGGCACCGAAGTGTTCCACTCGCTGAAGAAGATCCTCTCTGGCCACGGGCTCGCGACCGCGGTCGGTGACGAGGGCGGCTTCGCTCCGGACCTCTCCTCCAACGAGGCGGCCCTGGAGATGCTGATCGAAGGTATCGAGGCGGCCGGGTACAAGCCCGGGGAGGAAGTCTTCATCGCTCTGGACCCCGCCACTTCGGAGATCTATTCGGATGGCATCTACCGGCTGGAGCATGAGGACCGTGATCTCAACCCCGAGGAGATGGCCGCATACTGGCAGAGTGCAGCTGAACGTTTTCCGATCGTTTCGATCGAGGACGGTATGGACGAGGAAGACTGGGAAGGGTGGAAGTTGCTCACCGAAAAGCTCGGCGATTCGGTTCAACTTGTCGGCGATGACCTGTTCGTGACCAACCCTGCCCGCCTCAGGCGAGGTATTGATCTGGGGGTCGCCAATTCGATCCTGGTAAAGGTGAACCAGATCGGCACGCTAAGCGAGACCCTGGAGGCGATTCGCATGGCCTCGGACGCCGGCTACACAGCGGTGATTTCCCATCGTTCGGGAGAGACCGAGGACACCACGATCGCCGATCTTGCCGTCGCAACGGGTGCCGGCCAGATCAAGACCGGCGCCCCCTCACGATCCGACCGTGTCGCGAAGTACAACCGGCTCCTGAAGATTGAAGAGGAACTGGGAGAAAATGCCCGTTTCGGCGGCTCCGCGGTTCTCATGCGGAACGGTTGAAGGAGTTGACCGCCCGGCCTAGAAGGGTCGGACGTGTCGGCACGTGCGCAGACCTATGGCGGTACCCGGCGGCAACCACGCCGTCGGCCTGCCCCTCGCCGCGGGGCAGGCCAGGCAGGAACCGGCCGAATCCAGTGGGACCGGTTCGGACGGGTGGTTCTCGTGATTGTCGTGGTGATGCTCTGTGCTGCAATGATCAAGCCGGCCTGGAACCTCTTTCAGACATATCGGATCGCCGGTCAGACCAAGCAGCGGCTGTACGCTGCCCAGGCAGTCAACTGGACCCTGGAGCGTCGGGTAAAGCGGGCCCGGAGCGAAGCCACCCTGAGGCGCGAGGCAAGGCGCCAGGGAATGATTCTGCCGGGCGAGCAGGCCTGGGTAGTAAACGGCATAAAGTAGGTCGCGGGGCGGGAGGTGCCCTTGAGTTTCGTTGAGTTCCTCGCCGCGCTGCTCCACCTGTTCCTGGTCGGCAGCTTCACCGGCTTCGTGGCATGGCGTCTGCGGGCGCGGCTCTTGCCTGGCTGGACGGGCAGCCCGGCCCGGCTGGTCGAATGTGTAACCGGTGTGGGATTGCTGCTTTTCGTCTCAACACTGCTTGGCGCAGTCGACCTGCTCAAAGTCTTTCCGTTGGTGATTGTCCTGGGTCTGCTCGCCGTTGTGGTCTGGCTTCGGGTACTGCCCCGGCCGGTTGGATCCGACGATCCAGTGCCGCCCTCTCCGGCTGTATCGACCGCGGCGCAGGTCATGGCGTTTCTCGTCACTTTTGCGGTGGTGGCCCAATGGGGCGCGTTCACTTCCTACAACCTTGATCACGGGATCACCAATTTTGATTCGGTCTGGTACCACCTCCCGTTCGCCGCGGAGATAGCAAGAACCGGATCGGTTACGGGATTCCTGCATACGGAAACTGTGTTTCTGAACTGGTTCTATCCCCAGAACTCGGAGCTGGTCCACGCGGTCGGGATGGTGCTGACCGGCAAGGATTTCATTTCCATCTTCATCAATCTTGGCTGGCTCGCTCTCGGCCTGCTGGCCGGCTGGTGTGTCGGGCGTCCTTATGGCCGGCCTCATCTGACCATGTTTGGAGTCGCGGTTCTGATGGCGACCCACACGCTGGTGGTCCGCGAGCCCGGTACAGCGAAGAACGACATTATGGCCGCGGCCCTGGTCCTTTCTGCGGTGGCGATCATGTTGAACCGCTCCTCGGCCGGCAACGAACCGAAGGGCCGCGTTTCGCCGGACTGGGCGATGGTGGCCGGAGGGTTGGCTGTCGGACTGGCAGCTGGTACCAAGGTGACCGCGCTGGCTCCGGCACTTCTGGTCGCCTGCGCGGTGATTTTCGCGACGGTGAAAGGCAAGAGGCTTCGCGCGAGCGCAGTGTTTCTCCTCCCGGCTCTGCTCGGCGGCGGATGGTGGTATCTGCGAAACCTGGTTGAGGCAGGCAACCCGCTTCCGCAAGTGACTTCGATCGGACCCCTGGACCTGGTCGGACCGCAGCGTCTCCAGGTCGCACGAGACGATTTTTCCGTCGCCCACTATTTGACTGACACCACGGTCTGGAAGGAGTATCTGGTCCCGGGGCTGAACCAGGGTTTCGGTGAAGTCTGGCCGCTGTTGCTCGGACTGGTGCTGTTCGGGCTCATTCTGGTGCTGGTCAACGGTCCGGGCCGGCTGACCCGTACTCATGGCGCGGTCGCCCTGATTGCGATCCTCGCCTATCTGTTCACGCCACTCGGCGCTGCCGGACCCGAGGGTGAACCGACCGCATTCTCTATCAACCTCCGTTTCCTGATTCCGGCGCTGGGTCTCGCTGTGGTCATCGTTCCCCTTTCGGCCACTTTCAACCGCGGCTGGCCGAGAATGGCGCTCGGTGCGCTGCTGCTTGCGCTCTTCGTCGGAACAAGTGCCGGCGACCCTGTGCTGACCGCACCAGGCAAGGTTTTCGGATTCGCTCTCGCGATGCTTTTCGTCGCGGTGCCTGCGGTCTGCTGGTTCGGCCGGGAAAGGCTTTCCCGGCTCTCCGGTCTGCCGGCGCTTTCGATCGGGCTGGGACTTGCCCTGGCAGTTCTCGCGGTTTTCGCCTGGCCTCTCCAGAAGAACTATTTCGAGAATCGCTACAACGACTTCGAACCGGAATATGGGTTGATGCAGGCCTATCGCTGGGCCAACGGAATAACCGATTCGAGAATCGCTCTTGCCGGGACCACTGCGGGCTTTCGCCAGTACGGGTTCTTCGGCGAGGACCTTTCCAACCAGGTCATCTATCTGGGTCGTGATGCCGCGCACGGCGGCTTTGACGCGATCGGCACCTGCCGGGAGTTCAGCCAGGCCGTGAATCAGGTCGACCCTGACTTTCTGGTCACTGCTCCGTACCTCAACTTCAATGATCAGGAACACCCTGTCGATTCCCCCGAAACCCTCTGGGTGGATCTGAACCCGTCGATAAAGCCGGTCCGAGCGGCACTGCCCGATGACCTCAGCCACGGGATCTATGTCTGGGAAGTGACAGGACCCATGGACCCCGCGCTTTGCTCACGCCTTGATCCCGCCGAAGAGTACATTCCCGGGCTCAAGTGAGCTACTCCCTCGAGAACGCACTTTTTAACTGGGAGGCGGGTATCGAACGCCTTCGGGATCTGGAGCGCGCCGGTCAGCTTCGTGGAGATTCGGTGACCGGTCCGGTTCGGGAAGAACTCCGTCGGCGGCTCGGGGCGACGTTCACCGCTTCGGATCTGGCTGCTCTCTACGGGGAGGGCACCGACTGGGCACTTCAGCTGCCCGGGGTGGATCCTGGCCTGGCCGACGTCCAGGATCTGGTCGACGCCGCCTTTTGGCAGCACCTTCAGACCGCCGGCGACTTTGCCGGTGGCAAAGTCATCGTTGACCTGGAAATTTGACGGCCGGCCATCCGGCGGGCGCGGGAAGGCTAGTCTTCGGCGGGTGCTTCGGATTCGCCGGTGCGGCGAATGATGATCTGATCGGCCTCGATGGTGACGGTTACATCGCGCTTGTCGGCCCAATGTTCCGTGTAAAGCTGAATATCCTGGATCGAAGGGTCAAGCCAGAGACCGTAACCGTCGTCACCATGATCGAAGGTGCCTTCGATCCGGTTCCCCGGTCCCCGTCCACGGCGTCCCCTGCGGCCGCGGCGGCGACGGCGGGGTCTGCCTTCGGCCTCGGAGCCATCGGTTTCTGGGTCTTCTGTATCGGCTTCGCCATCGTCCGCGGTTTCACCGCGAGCTTCACGCTCGGCCGCGGCTGCTGCCGCTTCCTCTTCAGCCTTGGCACGGGCAGCTTCTTCTGCTGCGGCGGCCGCTTCGATCTCGGCTTCGATCTCGTCGCGAAGATCGACATCGAAGGTGCTTTCGCCTTCATCGTCAGGCGAGAGGTCGTGTTGACGGCGGAACTCACGGAGTTCCGAAGCACTCACTTCGAGCTGGTGGGCGATCCAGGCGTCGGTGCGGCCCTGGCGGACCCAGGCCCTGATCTGATTGAGTTGGGGGCGTAGCGATCGGCGAGACATTGCGGTTCCCGAGTCTATTGAACCGGCTTGGACTGGCGCTCTGTGGGGTAGGTAGAGGCTGCACACGCTCCCCGTCAGACCGAATACCTATTATTAGGTACGAACCGACCAAAAGAGTCGAATGGAGTCTTATGCTGGTACTCACCAGAAAGAGGGAACAAAGCATCGTTATCGGAGACAACGTCGAGATCATGGTTCTCGGTGTTTCCGGCGACAAGGTACGCCTTGGCATCACGGCGCCACGCGAGGTCGATGTCTTCCGCAAGGAAGTAATCGATGACCGCGGTGTCAAAGAAGAAGCCCAATAGTCTGAAGCCGAAGTTTCAGGGCAGGGACCCGGGGGCTCGGCCGAGTCTCCGGCGTTCAGGCTTCGGGCCGGGCTATCAAGATGTGGCTTGTGGGCCTATCCCATGACCAGGAGCAGGGCCTCGAACATGGCGATGGTCACCACGACCACGGTCACGATCAGGCACACGGCCAGCACGCTGAAACGCACTTTGCCCTGCTGCTGGGAGCGCGTGACCCGGCGGGCACGCGAACGGTTCACGGCGCGGTTGCGAAGCTGCTCGCGGCGACGCTGCTCAAGAACCTTCTGCTGTTCGAAAGCTGCTTCGAACTGATTTACGCTTTGACGCATTCTCATAGTGGTTCGGTCTGGACGAAAGCGGACTTTCAGGAACAGACCGTCCAGTCACCGTAGCAAATGATTGGGCAATCTCAAGTAATCCCTCACATTTCTGTGACTGAGATCACAGAAGGGCACCTTTCAACAGGCCGACCATAGGCCCCGACCGGCATCCCGGGCTTCTCCCTCGAGGCTCGAGAATTCACTGGCTCGCGAAGTGTTGGGTGATATCTCCAGTGTGGTCGCGAAGCCACGCCTCAGCAGTTCAGCCTGGAGCAGCGTGCGGCCTGTGTAGACGTAGGCCAGCAGCCGGCCGAACCTGTCGCGCTTCTCCCGGTCGAAGACCAGGGTCACCGTGGGGCTGCGACGCAGCAACTCCTCGTTGAAGCGCTTCGCATTCTCGCCGAAACACTCGACCGGGTAATCCGGCCTGACCGACTCCGGGGCGTCAACCCCGATGTAGCGCAGGTATTCGCTCCTGCCATCGAACCAGACCTTGGCGGTGTCGCCGTCAACCACCCGGTCAACGGTCACCGTGACTTCACCATTCGAACCGTTGCGGCCAGGTGACCCTTCGTCGTCGAGCTCTTTCAGGAGCCAGATACCAAGCAGCAGCAGTACTGCAAGAAGAACGCCGGCCGGACTGCGGAGGATGCTTCTCATCCCGGGTCCGGCCGGCGCCTGAATCGAATCCGAAGTAAAGCGCTACGGGGTGCGCTTCACGTTGGCGAGCAGGGTCTCCTTGATCTGGGCGATGATCTCCAGGGCTTCATTCCACTCGCGCTGCCACACGTTGCGGCCGAAAATCACGCCGGAACCGCCGGCATCCATCACTGACTTGGTGTGACCGAGGACGGTCGCGTCATCGGTCTTCGAACCACCGGAAAGCACAACCAGTGAACGGCCCGCCGACTCGACACACTGGCGCATCGCTTCCTCGGCGGTTACGTCGAACTCGTTGTAGGGCGGCTGGGTGGCCTTGTCCTTCTCCGGGTCGATCTTCGGGTAGTTGAGCTTGACAACGTCAGCACCCATCTCCATCGCCATGCGGGCCGCGTAGTCGATCGCGTAAAACGAGCCGGCACCACCCTTGGCATCGATCGCCTCGCCGCGCGGGTATGACCAGACAATCAGCGGCATGCCGAAGCGGTCGCAGTCCTGGCGAACCTGGCGCAGCTGGGCGAGGTCCTCATCCTGGCGAGGCGAGCCGACGTAGAGCGTGTAGCCGATTGCATCGGCGCCAAGTCGCACGCCATCTTCGACCGTCGCGTTGCAGGTCGAGAGCGCCTTGTCGGAGGAGGGGATGTCGGTCTTGCCGTTGACCTTGAGGATCAGCGGCACCGAGCCGGCGTAGTCCGGGTAGTACTTCTCGGCCATGCCGATCTGGCAGGCGAGGGCCGAATACCCGGCTTCGGCGGCCAGTTTGAACTGGTACTCCGGGTCCTTCGAGGCCGGGTTCGGGAAGAAGTCCCTCGGGCCATGCTCGATGCCCTGGTCGATCGGTAGCAGCATCAGAGTTCCATTGCCCGGGCCGAACTCGAAGAGCAAGCGGTGAAGCCGGGCACGCTTGCCCGGAGGCAGCGTCGCGAGCAGTGACTTCTGTTCGGTCAGGGTATTGGCTTCCATTTGCTTCTCGGTCCTCCTGGGAATTGGAAAAAGGCTTGGGGGCAGTATGGCAGCGCTGGAGCGGTTTCGACGGGACCTGCTGCGAGCAGGAAGGGCCGGGGCACGGCCATACGTTCTATCCTCGGTCAGGAGATGGGCGAGACCGGACTTAATGTGGTGTGCAAGTCATGCGGGGCGGAAGTCAGTCCCTACGTCACCGAATGTCCCTACTGCGGCGTCCGGCTCAGGAAGCGGGCGCCCGACCTGGAGCTAGGTGGTGACGGTGGACTGGAGCCGAAGCAGTCCCGCCGGGAAAAGCGCCGCAACGAGAAGGCCCGCCGCAAATCCGACCGTCAGCCGCGGACGGTTTCGGGCGCCGCTCGGCCCTGGGCGACAATCGTCCTGATTCTCATCCCGGCGATTGCCCTCCTGGTCCGGATAGCTACCGGCACTTCGCTCGACGGCTTCGGTGGGGTGATCGTTCCATTCGAAGGTGAATGGTGGCGATTTATCACCGCACCTTTCGCCTACCTGAGCGTGGGATACCTGTTCGCTGTCGGGGTAGCCCTTTCGCTCTTTGCCCCGGGACTCGAGCGGCGCCTGGGCACCATTGCTGTGTTCGTGATGCTCGTCGCCTGCGGTTCTCTGGGAGCCCTTGCGGCCTACGCCGTGGCCGACCAGCGAGACGCCCTGGTCGTTATTGCCGGCGGAAACGGAATCGCGCTCGGGGCAATCCTGGCCTGGTTCACGCTGAACCGCGTCGAAACGATGGAAGAAGGCAAACTGGTGGATCTGGTCGGGGTCCTGATCGCAGCGACCGTGATTCTGCTCCTGCCGGTCGTGGTGCCGACCGCCGACTTCTGGAGCGGTCTCGCCGGCGGGCTGGTCGGGGCGATCGCCGGCCTGACAGCCACACGCTTCCAGTCGCGACGCTGAAGGTCGCAAGAGCAGGCGATTGACTAGGCTGGCCACGTGTCTGAGGAGCTCATTCCGGACGAGGATCTGGCCGCCGCGGTCGAGCGGCTCAGCGATCCTGACCGGTTTCGCGAAGCCGAGCAACTCGTTTCAAGGGTGGCGCCCGGTCTGCCTGCAGTTCTTGCCACGGCTCTGGGCAGTGGTGGCTGGTTCGGTGAATCCCACCAGTCGGAGTCACTGAAGGCGGCGACCATCCCCGATGAAGAGCAACGACTGGCCGCGGTCAGGGCGCTGCTCAACGAGGAAACGCAGATGGGCATGATGGTCGGCGTCGCGGTTGGCTGGGCGCTGAATGAGGAACTTGGGAAAGCGGGCCGTGAGACAGGCGGTCCGGCAAACGAAAGTGAGGAGAGCTGATCATGGACATTCGTTACCACGGCCATTCATGCTTCGAACTGTTCGACGGGGACATCTCCCTGATCATCGATCCGTTCCTGGCCCCGAACAATCCGTTGGCTGATGCCAGCGCCGATGAAATCAAAGCCACCCACATGGCTCTGACCCACGGCCACGCCGACCATGTGGCAGATGCGGTCGAGGTCGCGACGACGAATTCGGCCCAGTGTGTGGCGATGGTTGAAGTAGCGAACTGGCTGGAAATGCAGGGTGTCGAGAATGTTTCCGATCCGAACCTCGGCGGGACTGTCCGGTTCGATGGCCTCTCGATCAAGCTGGTTCAGGCATGGCATACAAACACCCTCCCCGGGTCGGATGAGCGTCCCTTCAGCGCCGAACTCGGCACCCCTATCGGCACGCCTGCCGGGTTGATTATCGAAATGGGGGGCCTGACCGTCTACGACGCGGGCGACACCTGCCTGTTCGGAGACATGGAGCTGATCGGCAAACGTCACGGGGTCGACGTCGCACTGTTGCCAATTGGCGGCCACTACACGATGGATCGCGAGGACGCGGCCTACGCGGCCGAACTGATCGGCGCCAAGCGGGTCATCCCGATCCACTACGACACTTTCCCGCCGATCAAGACCGATGCCCAGGCTTTCGTCGATGATCTTGCCACCAGGGGTATCGAGGGGATCATCCTGAAGCCGGGTCAGCGAATCACGCTCTGAGCAAGGTCGGGTCCTTAAACGCAAAACGCCGCCCGAGAGGCGGCGTTTTGCGTTCTGAATTGTCTGGACCTACTGACCGGGGGCGACCACGACCGGGGCCGTCTGTGGCGCGGTCGGGGTGGTCTGCGGTGCGGTCGGGTTGACCGGGACCGGCGCCGGAGTCGGACTGGCCGGAGCCACCGGGGTGGTCGGGCCGCCCGCCGAGGGAGGCGTGGCAACCGCGCCCGGAGCCTGACCGGAAGTGGTCGGGTCTGTCACAGCGGCGACCGGGGCAGTGGTCGGTGCCTCATTGACGATTTCGTCAGGCGGGTAGGTCGGATGACCTTCCAGGCCGTCGCCACCGTTGTTGATTGCGGCGCCGCTGTCCGTGACCGGCTCGGTCGGTTCGGCAGGTCCCGTAGTCGCGGGATGCTCGACCGGAGCCACCGACGTGTCCGTCGTCTGCTCCGGGGGAGCAACTGCGGCCGGATCAATCGGCTCCATGGCCGGAGGCGCCACGGCAGTGGCCTTGTTCAACTCGGGAGCCGCAGCCAGGCCCTGCTGATGAGTGGCAGCCGGGGCGTCGGCCGGATCAGCCGAGGCGATTGTCTTTGTCGAAGTCGCGGCACTGTCGTTGACCGGGTTGGTCGAGACCTTGTCCTTGACTTCAACCGCGCCGGCCGTGATGACCGCGGCTGTAACCACTCCGGCGAGTGCCTTGGCACCAACCGCACTGGTCACTGCACCGATGCCCGAGGCAGCGGTACCGGCGCTGATTGCCGCTCCGGTGCCAGCGGCAGCTCCAGCGGCGGTCGCACCGGCTCCGGCAGCCGTCGCACCGGCTCCGGCGGCACCTGAACCGGCGGCACCCGTACCGGCAGCAGAGCCACCCAGACCGAGTTTCGCGGCGATTGCGCCCTTGAGAGCGACGAGCGGACCGACCGGCATCAGCGCGGCCAGGGCCTTGTTGTCACTACGAAGCTGTTTGCGGAAGTCGCCACATTCCTCGCAGTCACGGACGTGACGGCGAACCGGACCGGAAGCCTTGGTCAGACCCTCAGCTGCCTCGGCCAGCTCAACCCGGACCTCGCCACAGGTCAGCATGCGGGCCTGGCTTGCCTCGGCCAGTGAGATACGGGCCCGGACCAGCAGCGACTTGACCGAAGGTACGGTCGTGTCCATCGCTTCCGCGATCTCCTCGTACGAAAGAGCATCGATCTCGCGCAGCAACAGGGCGGCGCGCTGGGTTTCCGGCAGCTTGGTCACGTCCTGAAGCAGCTGACGGAACTCCTCGCGGTTATGGACCTTCTCGGCGGTCGAGCCGGCATCCACCATCGGAACCATGTCCATCGACTCCTGGGCGAGTGCCCGGGGCTTGCGGAGATGGTTCAGCGAGCGGTTGCGTGCGATCCGGTAGAGCCAAGGGCGAAGATTGATCTCCCGGTTGTCGGCCATCATCGCCTTGTACGCGTTGACGAACACTTCCTGAAGCACATCTTCAGCGTCCTCCGTGGACCCGATCATCTGCCGACAGAAGCCGAGCAGCCGGGCCTGATACCGGTCAACGATGATGTCAAACGCGCCGGAGTTGCCGGCCCGTACCATCGCCACAAGCTTCTCGTCGCCTTGGAGTTTC
>JAGQUU010000195.1 GCA_020438345.1 Solirubrobacterales bacterium
CGGTCCCACAGCCGAGATCCAGAACCCTTTCCGGGACTCTACTTACCTCGAGCAGGCCGGAAGCTAGCGCCTGGAGGTGCTCTGGTGAACCAGCCCGGGTGCGGTCATCCCAGCCTTCCGAGGCCCGATCGAAGAACCGCATCACCGGCCGGCTGAGGAGCGGCCAGGCCCAGGGAGCCTGGGCAGCGATCCGACAGATCGTCTTGCCGGCAAGCACTACGCGGCGGTTCGGGACTTCGCGACCTTCGGGCACCTGCGGATCATGCCAAAGCGGGGAGTTCTAGACTGGCGCGAATGACTGAACGCGCGAAGCTCGTGACCCTGGGAGTTGTTGGAATCGCATTGGCCGTGATCGTTGCGGTTGTGCTGGTCGGCAAAGGTGGTGACGACGATGGCGGCGATACCGCGGTTCCGGTGACCAAGAACACCACTCTCGAGAAGCCGGCTCCGGGTTCGGTTCTCGAGGAAGGCGAGAAAGCCAGTGTGGTCATGGAAACAAGCGAAGGTGACTTCACGATCGAGCTCGACAACGAAAACTGGCCGATCACTGCCAACAGCTTCGCCTACCTGACCGAGGAGGGTTTTTTCGACGGTCTCGGCTTTCATCGGATCGTTCCTGACTTTGTGATTCAGGGTGGTGATCCGTTAGGAGACGGAACGGGCGGTCCGGGCTACAGCGTGGTCGAGACACCGCCACAGGACACCACCTATCCGGTCGGGACAGTAGCCATGGCCAAATCCGGCGCTGAAGCTCCCGGCACGTCAGCCAGTCAGTTCTTTGTTGTTACCGGGGTCCAGGGCGAGGGCCTGACACCCGACTATGCGATCGCCGGCACAGTCACCGATGGCATGGACGTCGTAGATGCGATCGGAAAGCTCGGAGGCTCCGATGAACAGCCCACCGAATCGGTTGTGATCGACAAGGCAGTACTCAAGCGGGGCTGATTCTTGACGGTGGAGCCCGAGTCCTTCACCGTCAGGTCCGGCGAAGGGTTCCCGGCTATTGAAGGCGAGGTTGCGGGTCAAGGGCGCGAAATCGTTCTTTGCCACGGACTTTCGGCGACTCGCAAATATGTGGTCCACGGATCGGGCTATCTGCCAAGACGGGGCTACAGGCTCACCACCTTTGATGCCCGGGGCCACGGGGCCAGTGACCCGGCAGATTCCTACGACTACGAAGGCCTGGCGCTGGATCTGGACCGGGTCGTGCGGGATCGCGAAATTCGTGGCCCGGTGATATTCGGAGGGCATTCGATGGGCTGCCATACGGTCGCCCGGCGAGCCCTTGAATCTCCGGGCTCGGTTGCGGCCCTGATCCTCGCCGGGCCGGTCTATATGGAGGGCGTTGAGGACGACGAAACCCGATGGGATGACCGGGCAGACGCGATGCTCCGCGGTCCGGAGGCCTTTGCCGACGAAGTCACCAGGGGAATGTCCGGAGATATGAAGAAGACGGTCTGGAGAATCGCCCGTGATCGGGCAAGGCTGCACGCCCATCCCGACGCCGTCGCGCAGGCCTTGCGCGAGGTGCCGCGCTCCAGTCCCTTCGGTTCGATTGCCGACCTTGCCGCGTTGGACCTGCCGGTCCTGGTTGTGGGGAGCCACGATGATTTCGACCCGGGACATCCATACGAGGTTGCGAAGGCATGGTCAGGGACCATCCCCGGGTCCGAGCTGATCTGTGAAGAAAAGGGCGAA
>JAGQUU010000196.1 GCA_020438345.1 Solirubrobacterales bacterium
AAGACACGATGAGTGCTTACGATCAGCTGCTCGGGGAAGACGCCACCGGCCTCGCAGCCGAGAATCTCCAGGCCCGGATCCGCGGCAACCTGATGATGGCTCTTTCCAACAGCCGCGGCTGGCTGGTCCTGACCACCGCCAATAAAAGTGAGACCTCGGTCGGGTACTCCACGCTCTACGGGGATATGGCCGGTGGACTCGCCCCGATCAAAGATGTCCCGAAGACTCTGGTCTATGAACTTTGCCGCCACCGCAACGGTGCCTCACCGGTAATTCCGGAATCAATCATCACCCGGCCACCTTCGGCCGAGCTGAGGCCCGGGCAGCTGGACACGGATTCCCTGCCCGGTTACGACCAGCTCGATCGGATTCTCCGCTTCTATGTGGAAGAGGATCTCGGACCGGCCGAAATTGCCAACAAGGGCGAGGATCCCGCGGTTGTCGCCGATGTGGTCGCGAAAGTGGATCGTGCCGAATACAAACGACGCCAGGCTCCACCTGGCCTCAGAATCACCACCAAGGGCTTCGGGCGCGACCGGCGCATGCCGATCACGAACCGCTATCGGCCCTGGTCACCCAAACCCGGCTAGACCGGCAAACCAAGGCTGAATCAATCCGGTCCGGACCGGCAGGCGGTTCGACTCGAGCAGGCTGTTCTACTTTTTGACGAACTGGCTGAGGTCTGCGCCGTCGGGTGCTTCCCGAACAGCCATGGTCATCTGCGCGATGGCACAGACCCGGTCTTCGGAGTCCTTGACTTCGGCTTTCCAGACCCAGGTCATCCGGCCACGATGAATCGCATTCGCGACCACTTCGACGCTGCCCCCGGAGATCGGCCGCAGCAGATTGACCGAAATGCTCTGGCCCATGGCTATCCGGCCCTCCGGCAGGACCGCCTTGGCGGTCGCCATCGAGCAGACGCTCTCGACGAGACTGGCCATGACTCCGCCATGCATGATCGCCATCGGCTGTCGATGGTTGTCACGCATCTCGAGTCGCACGATGGCAGCATCGGGGTCGGAGGAAATCCACTCGGTACCAAGCAGATTGTCGAACGGGGATTCTGGCAGCTTGACGTCAGGCATCTGCCGGGGATCATAAACGCATAGGGTTCGCTCCCATGCCGTTGAGTGAAGACAGTCGAGCGCTGCTGCAGCTTCTGCTCGGCCGAGGGAAAACTTACTCGGACATTTCGGAGCTGCTTGGCATCGAGGAAGCCGAAGTACGCAGCCGCGCGACGAAGGCGCTTGCGGAAGTGGATGCTTCGCTTCCGGCTCCGGATGCCGGTTTGACCGACTACCTGCTCGGCCAGGCCGATCCCATCGCAAGAGCCGATGTGAAGAGCCGGCTTTCCGATGAGCCGGCTCTCGCCGAACAGGCCGCTGATCTCGCCGCTCAGCTTCAGCTACTGGTGCCGTCTGCCGAACTGCCAGGAACCGCCTCGACGAGCGAGGCAAAGCCGAAGCCCGCCGCACCGAAGCCGGAACCAGCTCCTCAGGCATCCGTTGGCACTGAAGTTGTCAACACTTCTTCCGGAATCACGAACCACCAGCGTCGCCTCATCGCGCTGCTTCTCGGTGGTGCCTTCCTCGCTCTGGTGGTGATCCTTCTGGTAACTGGTGTCTTCGGTGGTTCGGACGACAACGGCGATGAAGGCCAGCCCGAACCGGCTGCGACTGTGGCAGTCCTCGAACCGGCCTCCGGACAGCAGGGTTCGGGCCAGGTGCAATTCGGCTTTTCCGGCACTACGCTCGCTGCGAATCTTCAACTCAGCGATCTTGAGCCCAGCAAGAAGGGCAAAGGCTATGTGCTCTGGCTTTACGGTTCGACCGGTGCATTCCCGATCAACGCGTCAAGGGTCGGAAAGTCCGGTGCGATCAGCGGCCAGATCACCTTGAACGAAGCGGTCATCTGCCTTGTTGCAACCGACTTCTTCCCCACGCTTCGCCTCTCCCGGGTTGACAATCAGGATTTCAACAAGGCACTCTCCCAGGCCAGCCTCGACAATCAGAGCGAGATGAGACTGCCTGAATACACGGGACAGACCGTGCTTGAGGGTCCGATTTCAATGCCCCAGACGGCCAAGGATGCGATCATCCCGATCTGCAACGGTTCCGCCCAGGCGCAGCAGAACGAATAGCCGGTCAGTCCTCCGGAATCAACTTGCCGGGGTTCATGATCCCGGCCGGGTCGAACTGCTCCTTCAAGGCGCGCAGAGCCTCGATACCGGAGTTGCCGATCTCACCTTCCATCCAAGGAGCATGGTCACGGCCGGTGGCATGATGGTGTGAGAGGGTCCCCCCTGCCTGCTGGATTGCTTCGCAGGCCGCACGCTTGATCCGCGGCCAGGTCACCACACCACCATCCCGGCCCTGAGTCGAAATCACGGTGAAATAGAGCGATGCACCATCCCGGTAGGCATGTGAAAGGTGGCACATCACGATGCCATCCATTCCGTTTGTCTTCAGGGCATCTTCCAGGGTCTGTCGGACAGTCTCGTACAGATCCTTGTGGCCGCTCCACTGCTGGGCCGTCTCCAGCGTCTCGACCAGAATGCCCCGATCGAGCAGCGCTTCACGCAGGTATGGACCATGGAAACGCCCTCTCGCCCACCCGCGGCCGGCAGCCTGACCGAGATAGATCCCCCCGCCCCGCTTCACCTCACGGATCACATCCGACCGGCTGCGGTGAACCGCGGCGGATTCCCCCTCAAAGCCGAGAATGACAAGCGATCCACCCGATCTGCTCCTCAACCGGAGATATCGCTTGAACAGGCTTCCGGCCGCACCAGAAGGCAGCGACATGGCGAGGTTGACCTCGGTTTCCGGAACATCCGAAATCCGGATTACAGTCGGAAGCGAATCAGACTGGGCGAGGCGGCGGACCGCTTCACTGCCGGCCTCGAAATCCTCGACGATCCAGGCTTCGTAGCGCTTCGTGACCGGCACCGGACGGATCCTCACGTCAACATCGGGAATCACCCCCAGAATCCCTTCCGAGCCGACAACTACTTCCCTCAAGGCCGGCCCGATCGAGGTATGAGGGGTATCCAGGGTTGAAAGCTCCGATTGCGGCGTGATCATCCTGATCGAACTGACCAGCGAGTCAAAACGTCCGTAGCCGCTTGAGGACTGTCCGGCTGAACGGGTCGCGGCAAAACCTCCGACGGTCGCGTACTCGAATGACTGCGGGTAATGGCCGAGGGTGAACCCCCGCCCGGCCAGCAGCGCTTCGGCTTCGGGACCGCGCAGGCCGGCACCGAGCCGGGCTGTCATTGACTTCTCGTCGATTTCGATGCTCCGCAATGCGGCGAGATCAAGGCTGATCACACAACCATGGGAGCCCTTCAGCGGCGTGACTCCCCCGACCACGCTGCTGCCCCCGCCGAACGGAACCACGGCAACCCCGGCTTCAGCGCAGGCTTCGAGGATCGGTCCGATCGCTTTCGCGTCCCGGGGCACGATCACCGCGTCCGGAGCGTGTTCAAGTCTGCCGCTTCTCCGCGCCAGAAGATCGAGGTAATTCTGTCCGTTCGCATGCCTGATCCGGTCCTCATCCGAGGTGAAGACGTTGGCTTCGCCAGCTGCTCTCAAAACAACTTCCGGGAGCCGGACGGCCGGTGGAAGTTCAACTTCTGAAATCTCCGGTGGTCGGCCATCACCGCCGGTGTCTATTCCGCGTTCACGGAGCATCCTTGCGCCTGCCACGCCAAGGTCGGCTGCCTCTTCGGGGTCCCCCCATCCCCACCAGCGGCTGTCTCTCCTGGGCTCCACTAGTGGCCATCCTCGCCGAAAGCCCCGGCGAGTGCCTGGAGCGCGGTGTCAATCAGGCTCTTCTGGCCCTTCTTCATTGTGAACCCTGCCAGCCTCGCTGATCCACGCAGGGTGTTGACAGTGGTCAGGGTTACTTCCGATCCCTCGCCTTGCGGCTCGATCCGGATCGAGAATGACTGTTCGGTGAGATGCTCCGCATACGGAGTGGCCTCGAGTTCGTGTTCCCAGTCGTAGCGGACGGGCCGCGTCGCACCGGTGCACCGGTAGTCGAGCCGAAGGCGCCGTCCGCTTTCCGCCCCGAGAACGGAGGTCCAGCGGGTCCGTTCCGTTCCTGGTTTGCCGGCGATGTCCTCAACCCGAAGCACACGTGGCCACCACTCGTCCATGCGGGCGGGATCACTGATCAGGTCATAGACGAGATCCGGACTTGCGGCGACGTTCGTCTTGCGGGTAACGGTGGGCAACGCGTTGATCAGCTGTCAGCGAGGCGCCGCAGATCCCGGACCAGCAGGGCATGCTTCAGTTCACTCAGGACCGAGGCCATTCGCTCGAGGCTCTCCACGGCTTCCTTGCGTCGCTGCGGGTTGCGCGAGGCCAGCTTCGGAGCCAGCAGGGTCTCAATCAGGTTGACTTCGCGGTCGGCGGAA
>JAGQUU010000025.1 GCA_020438345.1 Solirubrobacterales bacterium
CGGGACATCGGCGATCCTCGCCCCCAGCAGACCGGCGCTGCATGACTCTGCAAGACCGAGCCTCCGCCCTGCCAGCAGTCCCGCCACGACCTCGTCAACAGTTCGGCCGTCAAGGCTGTAAAGCGAACGGTTGTGCCGTGCCTTCAGCTCATCGCGAAGACGGACTGCGGCATCGGCCGCCGCATCGCGATACCGCACATCAACCTCGACTTCGCCTTTGCGAAGGCAGGTGGTTATCTCCAGCCCATCAAAGGGAAGCCCGTCGTCCTCGATCTCCCTGAGACTGAGCGCAAGCTCGGACTCCGGTGTGCCGAACATCCGCAGCCGCATCTTCCGCAGCCGGGTGGCACGGTCAATCACTTCACGCAACAGTGGTTCGCGGAGCGCGGCTTCCCACATCGGCTTCAGTTCCCTGGGCGGCCCCGGCAGCACCAGCACCAGCGGGTCACCCGCTTCCTGCCCGGGAACAATCAACCCCGGGGCGGTCCCGATCGGGTCGAGTGCGACAGCTCCAACCGGAATCATCGCCTGCTTCCGGTTGGCTTCATTCAGGGCTTCCGCGCTCAGATCCATCTTGGTACTAGCCGCAAATCGCGCCAGAATCTTCGCGATCTGACGCTCCATACCCTCATCCAGCTTCATTGCACGACCAGCGAACGCAGCCACGACTTCCGCGGTGAGATCATCGGCAGTCGGCCCGAGACCACCCGTGGTGATGATCAGATCGACGCCCGTCGACTTCATGTGCTCCAGCCCGTTGATCAGGTCGCCAGGGTGATCGGCCACCACCAGGATCTCGATCAACTCAACTCCGAGATCACTTAGCTGCCGAGAGAGCCAAGGTCCATTCTCGTCGCGGATCGTCGCGGTGAGTACTTCCGTGCCGGTGACCAGAATCCCGGCCCTGACCTCACCGTCAGAACTGCTTCCCGACCTGAAAATCTCCGTACCTGAAGTCACGGCCTGACCCTACAACGAAGGCAGATCAGGCCCCGTCAGCGCCAGTGCCGTCTTCGTCTGCTGACCCATCGTCATCCGATGCATCTGCGCCACCGAGAATCCTCGGCAGATCGGCATGGGTAATCAGAACCTGCCTTGGCTTCGAGCCTTCATACCCGGAAATCACCCCACGGCGTTCCAGCATGTCAACCAGGCGGCCGGCCCGTGTGTAGCCCACCCTCAGGCGCCGCTGGATCATCGAAACCGAAGCGGTCTCGGTCTCGACTACAAGCATGATGGCCTCGGTCAGGAGATCGTCCTGATCGGGGTCGAAATCACTGTCCGAACTGCCTTCCTGGACCGTTTCAGGCTCGTTGAGCAACTCCTGCTCGAATTCCGGCTCACCCTGCGCGGACCAGAAATCAGTGATCCGTGCGATCTCGTCCTCGGAAACGAACGCACCCTGGATCCGGGCAAGTTTCGATGTGCCCGGCCCGCGAAAGAGCATGTCGCCCTGACCGAGCAGTGATTCCGCCCCACCCTGGTCGAGGATGACCCGGGAATCGGTCTGGGAGGAAACGGCAAAAGCGATCCGGGAAGGAATGTTGACCTTGATTGTGCCGGTGATGATGTCCGTTGAAGGACGCTGTGTCGCCAGCAACAGGTGTATCCCCGTCGCCCGGGACTTCTGGGCGAGTCTGATGATCGAGGATTCAACATCGGCCGGTGCGACCATCATCAGGTCGGCCAACTCGTCGATCACGCAGAGGATGTAGGGAAGGCGCGGTTCGCCTTCAGCTGTCATCGCCTTGTTGTAATCCTCGATATTCCGGGCACGGGCTTCCTTCATAAGCCCGTAGCGGGTTTCCATCTCCGCGATCAGATTGTTCAATACGTTCGCGGCGAGCTTGGGGTTGGTCACAACTGGCGTGAGCAGATGCGGGACCGTCTCGTAGTGGTTCAGCTCAACCTGCTTGGGATCGACCAGGACCAGCCGCACTTCATTCGGTGAAGATCGCATCAGGATCGAGGAAAGCACCGCGTTGACGCAGCCGGACTTGCCCGAGCCCGTGGTTCCCGCGACCAGCACATGCGGCATCTTCGAAAGGTCGGTCGAGACTGCTTTGCCGTCGATTCCCTTGCCGAGCCAGGCGAGCAGAGGTGAATCCTTCTCCTTCGGCTTGCCGTAAATGTCACCGAGCCGAACCATGTTGCGGCTCGAATTGGGCACCTCTACCCCGACGGCCTGCTTTCCCGGAATCGGCGCCAGTATCCGGATATCGGTCGAGGCCAGAGCGTAAGCGAGATCGTTAGCCAGCTCGGAGACCTTCTTCACCTTCGTGCCGGGAGCGAGCTGAAGCTCGAAACGCGACACGTGAGGACCAGTGACCACACCGACCACCTTGGCTTCAACCCCAAAGTGACCCAGCGTCTCGACGAGCTTCCGGGCCAGTTCCTTCTGTTCGGCGGGGTCCGGACCGCCGCCCTTCTGGCCACGTTCCAGCACCTTGACCGGCGGCGGCTTGTAGTTGATCTCCTCGGAGAGCGTGGCGCCCCTCTTTTCACCCATCGGGGTCAGGGCCAGCTGTTCTTCCTTCCCATCAACCGGAGCTTCGGCCGCGACCGGTTCCGATCCGGACCCGGGATCTTCGATCTCCGGCTCATCAAACTCGTCTTCGAGCTGCCTCAACTCCTCTTCAAAATCATCGCTGAAAATCCCCTCGTCGCCGGAATCGTCCCGGTTGCCCCCGCTGCCGTCATTGACACCCGGTTCGGCCACAACCGTGCCAACCCCACCGACTTGAGCCTGGGCTCCTTCGCCGAAGATGTCAATCGGTTCAAGCCGCTCCGTCCGGTCGGAAACCGTCGGTTCATCACCTTCCTCTGCCCAGATATCAACTTCAAATGGCGACGCAGCCGGCTTCGGTGCGGCCGGGAGTTCCATCTCGTCGGTGTCATCGAGGCTGCCGATCGTCACGGTTGGTTCTTCTCCTGGCGTGACCGGGTCAAGGATTGTCTCCGCTTCTTCCGGAGAAGCCTTCTGATCGTGGAGAATCGCCGTACGGGCGAAGGTCCGGGTCTTCTCGGCCGAGGTCACACCGGCCTTGCGAATCGCGTTGCCGCTTCGCCCGAGTACCGCCGCAACCGTGGTGCCTGTCAGCAGAAGAATTCCCCCTAGGATCGAGAATGCCGCGATCAGATGGGCACCGAATGCCTGAAGCAGGCTGCTGAAGGCCCAGTAGAAACTCTCTCCGATGACACCCCCGTGTTCGGGAAACCATCCCGGGTCGAAATCGGCGATTCGATCAGGGCGGCCACCGCCCAGGCCGACAGTTCCACCGGCAAAGGCCAGGAGCAGCCCGGCCAGCAGCAGGGCCGATCCCAGGCGGAGCGGCCTTGTGACTGGCATCGCCGGCCTGAAGATCGCAACAGCGCCAGCCGCGAACAGGGCCACCGGAACCAGGTAGGCAACCAGTCCGAGCGTGTACATGAGTCCGTCACTGATTCCGGAACCCAGCCTGCCTCCATTCCAGCCAAAGTAGAGCACGAAGACGAGATAGATCCCCAGCAGGACGCTGCCTAGACCGATCAGGTCGAGATGATGCTGGCGGAGGGGTTCCCTGGCCGCAGCCTTCGCCTTGGTTGGCTTCTTCGAGGCGCCACGTGACGGGCGCCGGTCGGAACCGCGCCGGACTGAACGTACAAACATGGCTTTTCTTTCCACAGAACCGCTCCTTACCCTTCCCGGGTTCCCGCTCGCTTAGAATCCTCGGCATGGTTGATGAGGAACAGAGTGGCGGGCGCATTCTCGTAATCGAGGATGACGAAGAAATCGTCGATGTTCTGAGGCGCACCTTGAGGGCCGAGGGATACGAAGTACGCGCCCGTGAAGACGGCATCGGCGGGCTTCGTGTGGCCGCTGAATTTCTCCCGGATCTGGTTGTTCTTGATCTCGGGCTGCCGGACATCGACGGCCTCGAGGTATGCAACGGCCTGCGTGAGACCAGCGCCGAGTTGCCGATCCTGATGCTGACCGCACGTGACGGGGCCGAGAACCGCGTGAAAGGGCTTGACAGCGGGGCCGACGACTACCTTGAAAAGCCCTATGACCGATCCGAGCTGCTCGCTCGAATCCGGGCCCTGTTGCGCCGCCATCCGCCACGCGGGTCAGCCATGCTCACAATCGGCGACCTTCGCCTAAACCCTGATTCCCAGGAAGCGAGACGTGGTGACCGGGAAGTCGAGTTGACGAAGCGCGAATTCGAACTTCTCGAATATCTGATGCGAAACCAGAGACTGGTCATTTCGCGCGAACGTCTGCTGGAAGAGGTCTGGGGATACGACCCGCTGGATGAGACGAACACGATCGACGTCTTCATCTCCAATCTCCGTCGCAAACTCGAGGAAGGCGGGGAACCCCGCATCCTCCACACCAAGCGCGGAGCCGGCTACGTGATCAAGGTCTGATTCCCTTGGCCGAGGCGAGCCTCCTCGATCGCATGCGCAGGTCGCGAAAGTGGCCTCCACACTGGCCGATCCAGTGGAAGCTCGCTGCCGTATCGTCCGGAATCACTTTCATAATTCTGGTCGTATTCGGGCTTGTTGTGGGTCAGATCACTTCAGATCAGTTGCGGGAAAACTACGCGGCTGACACCGAAGCGAAAGCAAATGAACTCGCAGCGGAGATCAGTGACAAGGTTCTGACCACCCCTGCCTTTGTCGGCAGTGACGCCGTACTCGCCAACATCCTTTCGTCAGTCAACGGTTCCGCGGATGTGACAAAGCTCAGCAACAACGTCACCTTCCGGCCACCCAAATCACATGACCTCGGACCTTTGTCGGAACCGGGGATTTCGAACCATGATGGGTGGCAGATCGCCACCACCTTTATCCCTGCCGCCCCGGGAAGCAACATTGCCGTCGCCTGGGTCCGGTACGGACGCCCGATGGACCGGCTCGAAGCTTCGATCGGAAGAATCTGGTTCGCGATCGCGGCCGGCACCCTCGCGGCCACCCTCCTCGCGGCGCTCGGTGGCGTGCTTCTTTCGCGGCGGGCGATGCGACCGATCTCGTCACTTACCTCGGCCGCGGGACAGATCGCGAGAACGAGGGATCCGGAAGTGACCCTCGCCGAACCGGAAGGTGACGACGAGGTAGCGGCACTGACCAGAACTCTCAAC
>JAGQUU010000197.1 GCA_020438345.1 Solirubrobacterales bacterium
CCCGCGGTCGCGGAAGAGCTGGACCAGATCCTCGACAAGTTCCTCGGGGGCACTGGCCCCGGAAGTGATTCCAACCGTCTTAACGCCCTCCAGCCACTCCTCCCTGACCTGATTGTGGTTGTCGATCAGGTGTGAAGCCGAACCGTGCTCACGGGCGACCTCGACCAGGCGGTTGGAGTTCGAGGAATTGGTTGAACCGATCACCAGGACAAGGTCGCACTGGCGGGCCAGTTGCTTGACCGCGATCTGCCTGTTGGTTGTGGCGTAACAGATGTCCTCGCCCTTGGCGGTGACGATTCCTGGGAAACGCTCACGAAGGCGGGCGATTATCTCGGCGGTCTCATCGACGGAGAGTGTGGTCTGGGTGATCAGGGCAACGTGGTCCGGATCCTCGATCACCAGGTCATCGACCTCTTCAACGGTCTGCACCAGCACGATCGAATCCGGGGCCTCCCCCATCGTGCCCTCGACCTCTTCATGGCCTTCGTGGCCAACCATGATGATCTTGTATCCCTCCGCGGCGAACTTGCGTGCCTCGACGTGAACCTTGGTCACCAGGGGACAGGTCGCGTCGATCGTGCGGAGTTCACGCTGGGCGGCCCGCTCGTGAACGGCAGGTGACACCCCATGCGCGCTGAAAACCACGATCTCCCCTTCAGGGACCTCGGTTTCCTCGTCGACGAAAATCGCTCCCCGGGCCGCGAGCTCTTCCACCACATGCTTGTTGTGGACTATTTCCTTGCGGACGTAGATCGGGGCGCCGTGATTGTCGAGTGCTCGCTCGACCGTCTGAACGGCCCGGTCCACGCCGGCGCAGTAGCCGCGAGGTGCCGCGAGAATGACTCTCTCGATCCCGGTTGTCGCTGTGTCAGGCATTAGTGAAGGGTACCCGAGTAGAGTTTCTTTCTAGTCCACGATGGGGAGCTATGGAACCCGCCAGCCACGAACTTGATCGCCTCACAGCGATCGACGCACAGTTTCTGACCAACGAGAGCGAAAACTCGCACATGCACATCGGTGCGGTGATGATCTTTGACGGGGATCCGCCGACCTATGATGAATTCAAGGCACACATTGGTTCCCGCCTTGATTTCGTGCCGCGCTACCGGCAGAAGCTGGTCTACCCGCCTTACGGCACCGGCCGGCCGCTCTGGGCCGATGATCCCGACTTCAACCTGAACTACCACCTGCGACACACTGCCCTGCCCAAACCCGGTGGCGAACGGGAACTGAAGATCCTTGCTTCACGTCTCTTCTCCCAGGCCCTTGATCGTTCGAAGCCGTTGTGGGAGATGTTCCTGGTCGAGGAACTCGACGGCGACCGGTTCGCGATCATCATCAAGAGCCATCACGCGATGATCGACGGAATCTCCGGAGTTGACATCGGGACGGTAATCTTCGATGTCACCCCTGACGCCGAGGCGATTGTTCCCGAGCAGGAGTGGAAGCCAAAGCCGCTGCCGTCAAACTTCGAGCTACTCGAACGCGGTGCCAGGGAGCTGGCAACCGAGCCGGTCCGCCTCGGCGAGAAAGCGGTCTCCGCGTTTCGAAAGCCTTCGAGCCTCGCCGGCCGGGTCGGTGAAAGCGCAGAAGGACTGGCCGAAGTCGCGCGCGCCCTGGCCGATGCCGCCCCCGATGTACCTCTGAACGTGCCGATCGGCCCGCATCGGCGGGTCACCTGGACCAGTGCCAGTCTGGACGAGTTCCGACGGATCAAGGATGCATTCGGAACCACTGTCAATGACGTGGTGCTGGCCATCTCGGCGGGGTCAATCCGCAAGTGGCTGATCAAGCGCGGGATCGACACCGACGGGCTCGAATTGCGGGCGATGGTGCCGGTCTCGGTCCGTTCCGATGACGAGCGCGGCCAGCTCGGAAACAAACTCGCAACGATGCGGGCTCCGCTGCCCGTATATGAGCCGGACCCGGTCGCTCGCCTGGAGATCGTCAGCGCTTCGATGGACGGCCTCAAACAATCCAAACAGGCGCTTGGCGCTGAAGTGATCGCCCGCCTCAACGATTTCGCTCCTCCCACCCTGCTCGCCCAGGCGGCCCGGCTCACGTTCTCAACCCGGCTGTTCAACCTCCTGGTGACGAACGTACCCGGTCCGCAGATACCTCTTTACGTGCTGGGGCGCAAGCTTTCAAAGCCATACCCGGTTGCGTTCCTGGCCAAGAATCACGGTCTGGCGGTCGGCGTCATGAGCTACGCAGGAAAGATCAATGTCGGCCTGATCGGCGATTTCGACGCTATGCCCGATATCGGCCAGGTTCGCCGCGGTCTCAACGAGTCTCTGGCTGAACTCGCCGAAGCCGCCGAGGAAATCGAGAATTCGATCGCTCCGAAAAAGCCGGCTTCAAAGAACGGTGCCGGGACGAAGCGCGCTGCCAGGAAGTCAACTTCGAAAAGCTAGAAGCCGAGCGCGAACTTGGCGTCGTCGGTCATCATTTCCGGCGACCAGGGTGGATCGAAGATCATTTTCGGGTGCACGTCCCGGACGCCCTCGAGGTTGCCGACGAATTCCTTCATCTGCTCGGAAACCTGGGGACCGATCGGACAAGCCGGTGTTGTCAGGGTGAAGGTCACATATACATCGGGAGTTTCCAGCTCAACGTCGTAGACAAGCCCGAGTGAAACGAAGTCGAGACCCAGTTCCGGGTCAATTACTTCTTCCAGGGCCTCAAACACTTCTTCTTCGGTGGGCATGGTCGCCTGATCATCAGCCATGAATGCATCCTAACGGGGTCGGGTTTCCCGCGTTCCTGCCAGAAACCCGAACCAGCTCAATCCAGTAGCTGCGAGGCCCGTGTGCGTAACCTGTATCCGACCATGTTCGTAATCATTCTTGCCCTGCTGATCATCTGGCCGATCGCGGAACTGTTCGTCATGGTTCAGGTAGCCAACTGGATCGGCTTTTTCTGGATGCTCTTTCTGCTTTTCGCCTCGGCGGTTTCCGGCATCCTGATCCTGCAGCACCGCGGGCGGGCACATTGGCGCCGGTTCCGGGGCGCGATTGACGAACGCCGGCCGCCAGCCAGGGAAGCCTTCGACGGGGTGATGATCACTACCGGCGCGATCCTGTTGATCATTCCCGGCTTCATCACCTCGGTACTAGGACTCTTCCTGCTCTTCCCCCCGACCCGGTGGCTGGTCAAACTCGCGGCAATCACGCTCTTCGCTTCAAAGTTCAAGGTTGCGGCGACCACCGCTTCCTGGGGCAACCGCAGCTACAACTACTACAGGTCTTCATCACGGAGTTCGTATGACCTCGACGGTGACGCCGTGGATGTGACGGAGCGGGACGACGGCGAACCGTTCCCCCAGCTACCCTCCGGCCCGGAGAACGGTGAAGACAAGCTCGATTGAAATCCTTGACCCCGAGAGCGGGCTGTTCGTCAGCCTGACCAGCGGCGGAAACGGCGCCATCATGCTCGGAGAAGATGTCGTTGCTGCGGCCCCGATCCCGGTTGGCGGACTGGACCCGCTGGTGGACGGCGCGCCACTCGAGCTCGAGACCGAACACGGAGACCTCGCGGTTTCGATCACATCTACCGGCGAGCCGATCAGGCTGGACGGGGACCTGATCGGCCGAAGGGAAGCAAGTCTGATCGAAACCAGGGGCCGTCTGACCCACCACGGCGAGGAGATCAACCTTGAGTGCCGGGGCGTTCTCCACCGCAGGGACGAAGACACCGACCTCACCGGCCGCCTGACCCGCGACCTGACCGTGATCCTGGCTGACGGAGGGCTGATCTGCCTCACCGCGGCCGCCCCTGGAAGTGCTGTCAACCATGGTGACGAGGAGGCGGTCGCCGCGATCACCCATCCGGGCGGATACGTCGCTTTCGGTGATGTCCTGCTATCTACCGAATACGATTCGGCGGGCCGCCAGCGCCGCGCGACGATTGAAATGTGGCCGGCCACCGATGAGATCGCGGCGCTGCATGGCGCCGGCTCCGTGGTTTCCGGCTGCACAGCGAGAATCGAAGGTGCCACCGTGAACACGGCCCTGTTTCGCTGGTCGCTCGACGGTCATCTCGGGCTCGGCCGCTACGAGACCACACGTCCGGCAGGACCTCCCGCATGAGCCGCATCGAAATGGTCATCTCCGATTTCGGCGGGGTGCTGACCACACCACTATTTGAGGCTTTCGCTTCCGTCCAGGATCGAGTCGGGATCCCGCCCAAATCCATCGGCGAGGCAATGAAGTCCCTGATGGAACAAGGTCAGCCGAATCCGCTGTTCGAACTGGAATGCGGCCGGATCACGGAACTTGAGTTTCAGCGACAGCTCGCGGAGAGCCTCGAACCGATTCTCGGTCACAAGCCGGAACTCGAATCTTTCGGCATGCTGCTTTTCGAAGCGCTTGATCCAAACCCGGGAATGATCGATCTAATCCGGGAGGTCCGCCGTGACGGCACCCGTACCGCCCTGCTGACCAACAACGTGAAGGAATGGGAGTCGACCTGGCGTTCGATGATGCCAATCGGCGAGCTTTTCGAAACCGTCGTCGATTCGGCTTTCGTGAACTGCCGAAAGCCTGACCCCCGGATCTACCAGCTGACCCTGGAGAGGGTCCAGCTCGAACCCGGGCAATGCATCTTCATCGATGACATGGAGATAAACGTCGAAGCTGCCCGCGAACTCGGCTTCCACGGTGTTCACTTTCGTGAGACCGCGCAGACACGAGCCGACGTCCACGCGCTCCTCGCCCGCTAGAAGCACCCCGGAGCTACTCAGCGCTGCCGGAGCTCAAGCCGGCTGTTTGCCGGCAACCGAGAGCTTGCGAGCGACACCATCTCAAAGAGATGGCCTTTAGTCCGGCGAAGCGGTATCCGAGACAGGTGCCCGGCCCTCGAAGGCAAGACCGGCACACAACCAGGCGAAGGCGACCAGGAGAACGAAAGCAAGTACGAAATCTCCGGTTGCATCCTTGACCACTCCAAGGAAAAGTGGCGGAAAGAACCCGCCAAGCCCGCCGGCCGCACCGACGATACCGGTCGCGGCACCGGTCGCTTTGGGGAAGGTCAGCGGCACCAGCTTGAAGACGGCACCATTGCCGAGCCCGAGAAAGAGGGCCATGGTCAGGCAGAAGAGAGTGGTCAGCCACATGGTCGGGACCGACGCCTGCCAGGAAAGCCCGATTGCGTCGACGCCCACCCCGAGAAAGGCGATCGCCAGAACCCGGTTGCCGCCGATCCGGTCGGAGAGCATGCCCCCGATCGGACGGATCGCAGTGGCCAGCAAGGTAAACCCGGCGGCCCTGAGGCCAGCGTCGGTCAATGAGAGGTCGTACCAGTCAACCAGCAGCTTCGGCAGGTAGAGCGCCATCGCGACGAAACCGCCAAAGGTCACGAAGTAAAAGAGGGAGAGGCGCCAGAGCTTCCATCCGGCACCAAGCACCTCGCGGTACTGGGTCGGTGGCCCCTTCTCGACCGGCGCCTGCCGGGCCAGGGACATCCAGATCATCGCGTAGGCGGCAATCACCGCGCCGAAGACAAGCCCGGCTACTTCCTGCCCGGACGAATCACGAATCGCCGGAACGGAGAAGGCAGCAACAGCTGTCCCGATGTTGCCCATCCCGTAGACCCCGAGCGCAAATCCCTGCTTCCCGGGCGGGTACCACTGGGCGACAAAGGGTACGCCGACCGCGAACGAGGCACCCGCCGCGCCAAGCAGGAAGCCTGCTCCGAGCAGGGCAGCATAGGAAGAAGCAAACCCGACCAGCACCGCAGCCCCTGCCGAGTAGAACAACATCCCGGTGAACACCGCGCGACCACCGACCCGGTCGGTCAGGAGACCGAGGGGGATCCTGAGTAGCGAACCCAGCACCACCGGGATCGAGATCATGATCGAGGTCTGGATGTTGCTCAGATCCAGTTCCTTCTGGATATCCGGAGCGATCGGAGCGAGCATCCCCCAAGCGGAGAAACAGGCCGCAAAGGCGATTGTGGCAAAGACCAGGTTACGTCCAGAACCGCGGCTGAGTTCAGTTTCCATCGGTGTCTCCGGGGTTAGTCGCAGGAATGCTGGGTTGATAGTCAGGCTTGCCGCCGCCGTACCGCTTCGCCTTGGCACCCGCCGCCCGCGGGTTGCGTGGGCGATAGATGATCGGGCTGCGGAACGGGTAGCTGACGGGGACCGTGAAAGCATGGACCAGGCGGCTGAACGGCCAGGCTGCGTAAAGGAACCAGACCGCGATCACATGGACCTGGAATATCGTCGCCACACCGTCGTCGGTCATCAGCGACGGATCGGGCTGGAAGATGAAGATCTGCCGGAAATAGGGGGCCACCGACTCGCGGTAGTGGACGGTGTCGGGAATGTTGATGAACGTTGCTGCGAGTCCGGTAACGATCCCGACTGCAAGTAGCGCGAAAATGACCAGATCCATGTCGGTTGTGGTGACCCTGACCCGCGGATTGCTGAACCGCCGGTACATCAGCGCGATGAAGCCGATCAACACCGCGATTCCGGCTGAAACACCGCCGAATACGGCCAGAATGTGGTAGGCCTCGTCGGAAATTCCGACCGCTTCGGTCCAAGACTGGGGGATCAGAATGCCCAGAACATGCCCCCCGATCGCCATCAGAACGCCGACATGGAAGATCACGCTGGCGAAGCGGAGGATCTTGCCTTCGAGCAGTTCGGTTGAACGGGCAGTCCAACCGAACTGATCAGTTCGCCGACGCCAGATCAGTCCGGTGATCCCGATCGCCAGCGCGGCGTAAGGAAGGACGACGTAGGCAGCGGTGGCCGGAATGCTTGTCGCGAGCAGGCTCATCGACGGTCTCCGACCATCGGCAGAGGAACCTCGCCCGGCTGGGCTGGCATGACTTCCGGCGGGGCGAACGGCTCCATTCCAACCTCCTCACTCGGTGGCCCTTCCTCGGCCAGGCGTTTGATCCTGTTGATCTGACGTCTTGAAAGACCGGGCATCCCATCCCGAACGACATCGAAAAGTCCTGCCCAGGGGCTTTCAGCCCGGATCAGGCCAGCCCGGATCAGCTCGATTGATTCACGGTGGCGATCAAGCAGCTCACCACCGGACTGCCCGGGCGCAAGTACCGAGAACTCCAGCATCAGCGGCAAAAAGTCGGGCAGCTCATTTTCATCCGGGTCGAGGCCCGCTTCCCGATAGGAACTCTTGATCTTGAGCAGAGCCAGGCCCCGTTGGCGGCTGTCACCATGGAGCTGATACGTCAGGTGAAGACTGCGACGCCGATCGAAATCGAAGTTATCCACATAGGACTGGCGCAGGTCATCGAGGGTCTGGGCCCGGTACCACTCCAGAAAGACAGTCAGGGCCTCGCGCTGGTTGCTGGAGACCGGACCGACCTCGTCTAGGTCAAGGTTGCCGATTTCTTCGACAACTTCGGGCTGCGGGTACTGGAGCAGCAGGGAAACCAGTTTCAGCGGATGTATCTGCTCAGGCATTCTCGCCTCGCTTGCCTTCCACATCGGATTCGCCTCCGTGGCGACTCAGCAGGTCACGCACGTCGAAGTCCGGATCGGGTTCCTCCACAGCGAGTGCACCATTTTCGGGTGCGTGACCGTCGCGGGCAGCGCCGAAGACGCCGGCAGCGAACGGGTCCGGCGCATTGACCCCGGTCATGTCCCCCACGCCGGGGACCGGGGCACCGTTGGCAAAGTCGATCCCGCAGGAACCCTGCTCGACAAAAGCGTCACCGGAAACCTCACCGTGGCGTTTGGGGATCACGTACCGGTCGTCGTAGTCGGCGATCGCGACCATCCGGTACATGGCTTCGAGTTCATGAGGCTCCATCCCGGCTTCGGATGCGATCTCCGGCCGGACTTCGTTGCCCAGGTTGATATCCCGCATGTAGCGGCGCATCGCAACCAGTCGTTCCAGCGAAGCCCGGACCGGCGCAACATCGCCGGCCGCGAGGATCGAGGCCAGGTACTCCATCGGGATCCGCATCTCGTCGATCGCAGCGAAGATGTTCTCGGCATCATCGTCGTCACCGTCGCGGATCAGGGCTTTGCCGACCGATTCCATCGGTGAGAGCGGCGGCACGTACCAGACCATCGGCAACGTCCGGTATTCGGGGTGTAGAGGCAGGGCGATTTTCCATTTCTTCGCCATCGCGTAAACCGGTGAATTTGAAGCGGCATCGAGCCAGTCGTCCGGAATCCCGTCCCGGCGTGCCTGCTCGCGCACTTCGGGATCATCCGGATCGAGCATCAGATCGAGCTGGGCGTCGAGCAGGTCCTGTTCGTCCTTCACCGAGGCGGCCGCTTCAACCCGGTCGGTGTCAATCAGCACCACCCCGAGATGACGGAGCCGGCCGACACACGTTTCCGAGCAGATGGTCGGCATTCCAGCCTCGATCCGGGGAAAGCAGAAGTTGCACTTTTCGGCTTTACCTGTGTGCCAGTTGAAATAAACCTTCTTGTAAGGGCAGCCGGACACACAAAAGCGCCATGAACGACAGGCGTCCTGGTCAACCAGGACGATCCCGTCTTCTTCCCGTTTGTACATCGCTCCGGATGGGCAGGATGCGACGCAGGAAGGATTGATGCAGTGCTCGCAGATCCGCGGCAGGTAGACCATGAACGTCTCTTCGAAACCCTGCTTCACTTCTTCCTGGATCTGCTTGAAATTGGGGTCGAAGGCGGCGTTCTCCACCGATCCAGCCAGGTCATCCTCCCAGTTGGGACCCCATGTGATGTCGAGATCCTGGCCGGTCACCTGGGATTTCGGCCGCGCCACCGGCTGATGGTCACTGGACGGTGACGAGATCAGCTTGTCGTAGTCGTAAGTCCACGGGTCGTAATAGTCATCAAGCTCTGGCAGATCCGGATTGGAGAAAATGTTCGCCAACTTGTGGAGTGGCCCGCCTGCCTTCAGCTTGAGTCTCCCGCGCCGATCGAGCTTCCAGCCGCCGTTCCACTTTGACTGGTCTTCGTAATCAACCGGGAAGCCCCGACCGGGTTTGGTTTCAACGTTGTTGAACCAGACATACTCGGTCCCGCGCCGGTTCGTCCAAACGTTCTTGCAGGTGACCGAACAGGTGTGACAGCCGATGCACTTGTCGAGATTCATGACCATGCCCATCTGGGCCCGGATCTTCACTGGTAACGAACCTCCTCCTGCCGCTTGCGGATCATGATCAGCTGGTCTCGCTGAGTGCCGCAGGGGCCGTAGTAGTTGAACCCGTAGGAAAGCTGCGCGTAGCCGCCGATCATGTGGGTTGGCTTCATCGAAATCCGGGTGAGCGAGTTATCGGTGCCGCCACGCTGCCCGGTCACTTCCGAGATAGGCACATTCACATGCCGGTCCTGCGAATGGTAGAAGAGCGCGATACCGGCGGGCACGCGCCTCGAAACAGCCGCCCTGCAGGAAACCGCGCCGTGGGAGTTGTAGACCTCAAGCCAGTCGTTGTCTTGAACGTCGGCCCGCTCAGCGTCCTTTTCGGAGATCCACATAACCGGACCACCCCGGAATAGCGTCAGCATGTGCAGGTTGTCCTGGAACTCGGAATGGATTGACCATTTTGAATGGGGAGTCAGGAATCGCAACGTGACTTCAATCTGATCATCGGCATCGGAGCCACCCCTTGGGGCTACCTGGGCAGAGCTGACCGGAGGTCGATACGCCGGCAGGCCTTCGCCCATGTCCAGCATCCAGGCATGGTCGACATAGAAGCTCTGGCGCCCGGTGAGCGTCCGGAACGGGATCAGGTGCTCGATGTTCGTCGTGAACGGTGAGTAGCGCCGCTCGCGGGATTCCGAGCCCGACCATTCGGCCGAGGCATGGACCTTGCGGGGCTGGACGTTCAAATCAGCGAAGTTGATTCTCTGGTCGACATGCTCCTCGGCAATGACTTCAAGGTCTTTGCCGGTCCTTTGACCCAGATTCCGGAACGATTCGAGGGCGATCCGTCCATTGGTCGTTCCCGAAAGGGAGAGAATTACTTCTGCCGCATCGATATCCGTGACAATGGCCGGCCGTCCCGCCCCGGGACCTTCCCGGACCTCACCGTTTCTCCGGCGCAATTCATCAACTTCGATTTCCGGCTTCCAACTGACTCCTTTGGCACCGATACCGAGCTTTTCAACCAGCGGGCCGAGCGCGTTCATTTTTTGGCCGACCGCCGTGAAATCCCGCTCGACCTCAATCAGCTTCGGCATTGTCTCGCCGGGGATCGGATCACATTCGCCCAGCCGCCAGTCGCGAACCACACCACCTGGCTGGGCCAACTCCTCCGGCGTATCGTGAAGAAGTGGCGCAGTGACAATGTCGGTCCTGGTCCCGAGATGATCCTCCGCAAGTTCCGAGAACCTGTCAGCGATCAGGTTGAAGATCTTCCAGTCGGTCTTCGCTTCCCACGGTGGCGGAATCGCTGCGTTGAACGGGTGGACGAAGGGATGAAGGTCGGTTGACGAGATGTCGTGCTTCTCGTACCAGGTTGCGGCTGGCAGGACAACATCCGAATAGAGGCAGGAGCCATTCATCCGGAAGTCGATTGTCGTGAAGAGGTCGAGTTTTCCTTCCGGTGCCTCGTCGCGCCATTTGACATCCTTCGGGCGGCGTTCGGGTTCACATTCGGGTGTCCGGACAGCGCTTTCGGTGCCGAGCAGATGCTTGAGAAAGTATTCATGCCCCTTGCTTGACGACCCGAGCAGATTGGCTCGCCACAGGTTCAGCACCCGGGGGAAGTTCACCGGGTTGTCGGGATCCTCGCAGGCAAAACCGAGACGGCCTTCCTTCAGCTCATCGACCACGTATTCGGCTGAAGTCTTGCCTGCCGCTTTCGCCTCGTCCGCGAGGTCGAGCGGGTTTCGATCGAGTGCCGGTGCCGACGGAGTCCAGCCCAGCCGGACAGCCTTGGCGTTTGCGTCGACGATGTGGGTGTGCTCGAACTCGCCGCCACTGGCCGGAGAGACGAACTCATCCGGGCGACGGGTTTCGTAACGCCACTGATCGGTCGCCACGTACCAGAACGGGGTTCCTGCCTGGTGCCGGGGCGGACGGTTCCAGTCGAGCGCGAAAGCCAGCGTCTGCCAGCCGGTGATCGGGCGCACCTTCTCCTGGCCGACGTAGTGGGCCCAGCCGCCGCCGTTTACCCCCTGGCAGCCACAGAAGAGCAGCATTGAAAGGATCGACCGGTAGGTCTGGTCGGCGTGGAACCAGTGGTTGATCCCGGCCCCCATAACGATCATCGAGCGACCGCGGGTCTTTTCCGCATTGGCGGCGAATTCCCGGGCAACCTGTTCGCAGACAGCCGCCGACACGCCGGTGTGCTCCTGTTGCCAGGCCGGGGTGTACGGCTCGGCCGGATCGTCGTAGCCGGTCGGCCAGGTGCCGGGCAGCCCATCGCGCCGAATGCCGTACTGGGCAAGGGTCAGATCGAAGACGGTGGTGACAAGTTTGCCGCCGACCCGACGCGCCGGGACGCCACGGACCATGGTGGTGCCACCTTCTGTCTCGCCCCCGTCGAAGCGGGGCAATGTGACCTCAACCAGCTCGTCGTGACTGCCAAGCAGGGAAAGAGCCGGTTCGATCCCTTCGAGATCAAGATTCCACTTGCCCTCGCCTTCCTCACCCCAACGGTCCCCGATCGAGCCGTTCGGCACCACGGGCTCGCCGGTTTTTGAATCGATCAGAACTGTCTTCCACTCGGCGTTCTCGCCGGTTTCGCCGAGATCCGAAGCCCGCAGCATCGCGCCGCCGCGAACGGTGCCGTCGCCGTGGTCTTCGAGATCGACCAGGAAAGGCATGTCGGTGAACTGGCGGGCGTACTGGCCGAAGTATTCGGCTTCGCGATCGATGAAGAACTCCTTCAGGATCACGTGCCCCATTGCCATGGCCAAGGCGCCGTCGCTGCCGGCGGTGGCGGGCAGCCACTGGTCGGCGAACTTGGTGTTTCCGGCGTAGTCAGGCGAGACGACGATCGTCTTCTGGCCCCGGTACCGGGCTTCAGTCATGAAGTGAGCGTCCGGAGTGCGGGTCTGGGGAACGTTCGAACCCCACATGATCAGGTAGGACGCATCCCACCAGTCGGCCGATTCGGGTACGTCAGTCTGGTCTCCCCAGACTTGGGGTGATGCCGGCGGCAGATCGGCATACCAGTCGTAAAAGCTGAGCGGCACGCCACCGATCAGGGAGAGGAAGCGACTCCCGGCGGCATAGGAAACCTGCGACATCGCCGGAATCGGGCTGAAGCCGATCACCCGATCTGGTCCGTACTGCTTGACCGTGTAGACATGCGCGGCAGCGACCAGCTCGGTCACCTCGTCCCAGCTGGACCGGAGGAACCCGCCTTTGCCACGCCGTGACTTGTATGCCTTGGCTTTTGCGGGATCTTCGACTATCGAAGCCCAGGCGTCGACCGGGTCGCCCAGCCGGTGCCGAGCCTCCCGGTACATCGACAGAAGCTCCCCGCGAACATACGGAAACTTGGGCCTGAGCGGCGAATACACATACCAGGAGAAGGAAGCTCCACGAGGACAGCCACGTGGTTCATAGTCCGGTGTTTCGGGACCGTTTGAGGGGTAGTCGGTCTGTTGGGTCTCCCAGGTGACCAGCCCGTCTTTGACATGGATCTTCCAGGAGCAGGAACCGGTGCAGTTGACGCCATGCGTCGACCGGACTACACGGTCGTGCTGCCAGCGATCGCGATATCCCTGCTCCCAGTCCCGGGGCCTGAGCGATATTTCGCTCCAGCCTTCTTCGGAGCGTTCCGGATTAAAGAACTGCCGGGCCCTCAGCAGATTGTGTGAATCAGCCATGTGCGACGTCTCTGACACAAGCGGGGCGAGAACTTCTGGGCGGAAACATTTTCCCTCCGGCGATGGCTTGGACTCTGTCCGGCCAACCTATTGGATTCGACGGGCGCTTTTCCAGTAATTCTCCGCAGAGTTCCGGAATGCGGGATCTCCGCGAAGTTCCAGGTTGCAGGACAAAGACCGTCGGCAAGCTCTTTCAGGAGGCTTCCC
>JAGQUU010000198.1 GCA_020438345.1 Solirubrobacterales bacterium
ACGGAAAGAGAGCGGTCCCTGGAACGCCAACGTGAATTTGTCGCCGATGCTTCACATGAGCTCCGGACGCCGTTGACCAGCGTGCTCGCAAACCTCGAGTTGCTTGACGATTCGCTCCGCCGGACCGGGTCCGGAAACGGAAACAGCCAGGAGTTCGAGATTGAATCGGTGGAGTCGGCGCTTCGATCATCCCGGCGCATGAAGCGGCTGGTGGCCGACCTCCAGATTCTCGCCCGGGCAGATGCGGGTCGCACGACCGATCTCTCCCTCTGTGACATTTCCGAGATCGCCGGATTCGTTTCCGCGGAGCTGCGGCCGCTCTGCGACAACCACAACCTGGAGATGGACACGCCCGAACCGGTAATGGTGAACGGCAACGGCGATGAACTCCACCGGGCGATTCTCAACCTGATCGACAACGCTATCCGTCACACCCCGCAGGGTTCGACGATCACTGTTCACAGCCGGCTCGACGGCGATACTGCCGAGTTGAGAGTTGAAGACAACGGACCGGGAATCCCCCGGGAGCTCCGGCCGACGATCTTCGACCGGTTCGTACGGAACTCCGGTCCCGGTGACCGGGCCAAGGGCAAGGGAACGGGCCTTGGTCTCGCCATCGTCAGGGTAATCGCCCGCACACATGGAGGCAGCGCGACGGTCGGTGATTCACCCGAGGGCGGAGCTTCCTTCGTGATCAGGATTCCCGCCGCCAGAGCCACAAGCACCGCTGCCCGAGAACGTCAAGGAAACCGTTAGCGGAGCTTTAGGGCCTTTTTATCCCCCCCGCCTATCTTTCTTGGCGGACGAGACACATGAAGCCGCCGGGGATCTCCCCCAGACTGCCCCGGCGGCTTCGCTTCTTCAGAGCAGACCGTTGAGCCATCCCTCCCCCAGGCCCAGCGGTCTCTCTGTCTTTAACGGGCCGAATCCGGGCACCGCACCCTTCTCGTGGGGAGCGAAGCAACGGCGGAGGGACAGCGAAGGGAGCCTACCTCGCACCGGGCCTCCCTACCGCCTGCCGGGGCTAGACCTCGACTACCACGGGGACGACCATCGGGCGGCGCTTCAGCTTCTTGTGGATGAAGCCAGCGACCGCGTCGTGAAGGTCCTGCTGGATCAAATCGTGATCCCGCACCCGGGCTTCGGCCGAGCGTTCAAGTGAATCCTCGATCAAGTCGTGGAGTTCCTCGATCAGTTCAACCTCGTCCTCGAGTCCCGGCACACCACGGGCGATCAGTTCCGGGTCGGAAACAACCTCACCGTCATCGGCGGCGATGGTCGCCACCAGGATCACAATGCCGTCAGCCGAGATCGTGCGTCGTTCCCGCAGAGATGCGTCATTGGGGTCGGAGAGCTCGACGCCATCGACATAGATCACGCCTCCACCATCTTCCTCGCCGAACTCGGCACCATCCGGCCCGATCAGCAACGGCAGTCCGTTGCGTCCCTTGAAAATGTTCGCGGCGGGCACACCGACCGACTCGGCAAGTTCCGAATGAAGCCGGATTCGCTGGAAGTCGCCGTGAACCGGCAGGACGTACCTGGGCCGGGTCAGATTCAGCATCAACTTGATTTCTTCCCGGTACCCGTGCCCGGACGCATGGATGGGCGCATCCTTTGCGGTGACGACGGTCGCGCCAAGCTCGTAGATCCGGTCGATGGTTTCATTGACCGCCCGTTCGTTCCCGGGAACCGGTGTCGCCGAGAAGACAACGGTGTCGCCGGAGTGAAGCTCCACGTCGCGGTGATCGTTGTTGGCCATGCGACGCAGCGCCGAGAATGGTTCACCCTGGGACCCGGTAGAGATGACCACCACCCTTTCGTCAGGGAAATCCTCGATCTCACGAGGCTGGATCAGCATTCCTTCAGGGGCATTTGCCATGCCAAGGTTGGATGCGATGTTGAAGTTCTTGCGCATCGAACGGCCAACCAGCGCCACTTTCCGATCCAGTTTTGCGGCAGCGTCGATCACCTGTTGGACCCGGTGGATGTTCGAGGCGAACGAGGTGACGATAATCCTGCCCTGACACCGGGAGAAAGTCTCAAGCAGAGCCGGACCGACGCTCGACTCGGAAGGCGATACACCCGGCCGGTCGGCATTGGTCGAGTCACCGGCAAGCAGAAGCAGACCCTCATCACCAAGCGCAGCGAGCCGGGCGACATCTGCCGGGCGACCATCCACAGGGGTCTGGTCGAACTTGTAATCCCCGGTGAAGAGGATCTTCCCGAGGTCCGTACCGATAATCACCCCGCGCATGTCGGGAATCGAATGCGAAAGGTGAACGAGTTCGATCTCGAATGGCCCCGCCTGGACCTTCTGGCCAGCGGGCAGTTCAGTCAGCGGAGCAGCCCCGAGCTTGTGCTCGTCGAGCTTCGAACGGACCATGCCCACGGTGAGCATGCCGCCGTAGATCACCTTCGGAAAGCCGACCTCACGGAGAACATAGGGCAGCGCACCGACGTGATCCTCGTGACCATGGGTGAGGACTATCGCTTCGATGTCGTCGGCCCGGTCCCTGAGATAGTCGAAGTCCGGAAGCACCAGGTCGATTCCCAGCATTTCCGGGGTCGGGAACATCAGCCCGGTGTCGATCACCACAATGCGGCCTCGGTACTCGACCACGGTCATGTTCTTGCCGATCTCGCCGAGACCGCCGAGCGGCAGGATCTTGATCTGGTCGCCGGACGGGCTCATTTGGCGGGCACCCCGGCCTCGGCCAGAAGCGCCTCAATCGCGTCAAGTTCCTGCGCGGTTGCCTCCACCATCGGCAGGCGCATCGTCGGAGGCAACAACCCACGGGCGGCCAGGGCGGCCTTGACCGGGATCGGATTCACGACGACTCCCATCGCTTCGTAGAGCGGCTGGAGTTTGTTGTCGAGCGCTTCTGCCTCATCGTGGCGTCCTTCCTGCCACAGGTCCCAGATTGTCCGCATGCGCCCGTTGTCCAGGTGGGAAGCGACAAGGATTCCACCAACGCCACCGAGTTTCAGGGCGGGAAGGAATGTGACGTCGTTGCCGGCCAGAAGGTCAAGGCCCTCGATCGGTCCGAGATCCTCGTCGTTGGCCTGCTTCACTGCCACTACCTCAGGGATCTGTCCAAGCTCCGCCAGAAGTTTCGGTGGCATGTTGACAATAGTTCTCGAAGGCACGTTGTATGCGACCAGCGGGAAGCCGGGGCTGGCCTCAGCGATCGCTTCGAAATGACCCCTGATCCCTGCTTCGGTCGGCCGGTTGTAATACGGGGTGACGATCAGCCCGCCATCCGCCCCTGCCTCGGCAGCCATCTTTGTGAGTTCCACCGAATGACGGGTGTCATTCGAGCCGGTACCGAGAATGACGGTGACTTCGTCGCCGACTTCCTCGATAACACCCTTGACCAGCTCGATCTTTTCGTCATCTTCGAGAGTCGGTGATTCACCGGTTGTCCCGGCTACGACCAGTCCGTGTGACCCGGCCTCGATCAGACGGGAAGCAAGCTTTCGCGTCGAATCGACATCCAGCTCCCCGTCGGGATGGAAAGCGGTGGCCAAAGCCGTGATAACTCCGCGAATCTCACTCACGACAGGCACCCTATCCGACTGCCAGGGGTCAAACCGTTCAGGTCTCGGTCAGTCACCGAGCACGCCCGGAGCCCGGCGGTTGATCCAGGGATGGGCCTTTTCAAGCTCGCCGGCCAACTGAATCAAAAGGTCTTCCCGCCACATCGGCGCAACGAACTGGATCCCGATCGGCAGACCCTCTTCGCTCATTTCGAGCGGCAGGGAAATCGCCGGCTGGCCAGTTGCGTTGAAGATCCCGGTGAAAGTAGCGATCTCCCTTGCCTTCAGCATCGCGTCCATCGGATCGGCACCATGCTGGTCAAAATGACCGAGCTTCGGCGGAAGCGTGGCAAGGGTCGGGGTCATCAGGAGGTCGAACTGCCCGGCT
>JAGQUU010000199.1 GCA_020438345.1 Solirubrobacterales bacterium
CTGCGCTACCACACGAATCCCGTCCCTGCCAGGGTCGCCGCGGCAGCCGGCCGGCACGACCGGCTTGAAGTCCAGCTTGACCGGCCTTTTGACGGGCCGGCCCCCGGTCAGGCCGCTGTGTTGATGAGCGGTGATGTGGTCGTGGGCCACGCGACCATCGCCAGTCAGCGCGGATCAAAGTAGATTCCCATCTCATGAAGTCGGCGGAAATCCGGGAGACCTATCTGTCCTTCTTTGAGGAGCGCGCGCATCGCCGCATGCCCTCGGCTTCATTGGTGCCTCCGCCCGATGACACCTCGACCCTGCTCACGGTGGCCGGAATGCAGCCTTTCAAGCCATATTTCCTTGGCCGGGAGCAGCCACCAGCAACCAGGTTGACCTCCAGCCAGACCTGCTTCCGCACCCCGGATATCGAAGAAGTCGGCAAGACCCTCCGCCATCTCACTTTCTTCGAGATGCTCGGGAACTTCAGCTTCGGGGACTACTTCAAGGAAGAGGCGATCCCGTTCGGCTGGCAGTTGTCGACCGAAGGGTTCGGCTTCGACCCGGAACTGATCTGGATAACCGTTTTCGGCGGGGATGAGGAACTTGGTCTCGGCCCGGATGAGGAGGCGATCGAGATCTGGAAGGGCCTCGGCGTGCCCGACGAGCGGATCGTGAAACTGCCGCGTTCCGAGAACTTCTGGCAGGGCGGTCCGACCGGTCCCTGCGGCCCCTGCTCCGAGATGTACCTGGACCGCGGCCTCGATTTCGGGTCTGAAGACGACCGTCCCGGGGATGACAGCGACCGTTTCCTCGAATACTGGAACCACGTCTTCATGAGCTACGACCAGGCTGAAGACGGGACCCTGTCACCACTACCGAGCCGCAACATTGATACCGGCATGGGTCTCGAACGGATGGCCGCGATCATTCAGGATGCCGACTCGGTCTATGACACAGATCTCTTCAGTCCGCTGATCGAGCTGGCCGAGGAAAAATCAGGTCTTGGCTACGGCGACGACGAATCCGTGACGAGGGCGATGCGGGTAATCAGCGACCACAGTCGCGGCATGACCTTTCTGCTCGCTGCCGGTGTCGTCCCATCGAACGAGGACCGCGGTTACGTATTGCGGCGCGTGATGCGACGGGCCATCCAGCAGGGCAGGTCGCTCGGGCTCGAAGGTTCGTGGCTCAGTGAGTTCACCGACCGGACAATCGAAATGATGGGCGAGGCCCACCCGCAGGTCGTCTCCGAAAAGGAGCGAATTGACCGTTGGGTGAAAGCTGAAGAGGAAAGCTTTGGGCGTACCCTCGACCGGGGTACTGCCCTGCTTGAGGAGATCGTTGACCAGGCCCTGGCCGGGAAGAACTCGTGGATCAGCGCGGAAGATGCCTTCCGGCTTCATGACACCTTCGGTTTTCCCTACGACCTGACTCGAGAAATGGTCGGGGAACGGGGACTTTCGGTCGATGACCAGGGTTTCGAGGAGCTGATGGAACAGCAGCGAAACCGGGCCCGCAGCGACGCCGCCGGCGGCAACGAGGGCGCCGGGCGCCACGAGAGAATCCTCGCTTTCGCCGGCGAGGGTCCGGAATCGGGGTTCGTCGGATACGAGTTCCTCCGTTCCGAAACGGGAATCGGTGCGATCGAGCAAGCCGGTGCCAGCGCCCTGGCCAAGCTCGAGCAGAGTCCTTTCTATGCCGAGGGTGGCGGCCAGGTAGCTGACAGCGGCCGGCTCCTCTGGGAGGGCGGAGAAGCCGAGGTCACGGACGTGATCCGGATCGGTGACGACCAGGTCCTGGAGTTGAAAGCGACCACGGAGGGCGAAGGTGCCTGGCCGCCCGACGGCGCCACGGTTGAAGCCCTCGTTGATCGAGATGCCCGATTCAGGACAATGCGAAACCACACGGCGACCCACCTGCTTCACGCCGCCTTGCGTGAACGGCTCGGAACCCATGTCCACCAGGCTGGTTCTTCTGTGCGTCCCGACAAGCTCCGGTTTGACTTCAGCCATGGCGAGTCGCTTTCACCGGAAGATGTCGGCTGGATCGAAGAACGGGTCAACGGATGGATCAAGGACGGCGAGCCGGTCCGCTGGATCGTGATGGAGAAGCCGGAGGCAGAGAAGCTCGGTGCGATGGCTCTTTTCGGTGAAAAGTACGGCGATCTTGTCCGGGTTGTCGAGGTCGAGAATGTTTCGCGTGAACTCTGTGGTGGGACCCATGTCGCCAACACCGCCGAGATCGGGATTTTCAAGATCGTCACCGAGAGCTCGTCGGCTGCGAACGTCAGGCGAATCGAGGCGATCACTGGTCCTGACGCGATTGACTGGTTCCGCGATCGTGCCGGAGAACTCGACGAAGTAGGGCATCTGCTGGGCGATGCCCGTGACCCGGTTCGTGCGGCCCGCGACGCGGCGACTCAACTGGCCGAAGCCAGCGAAGGTGCAAAGAAGGCGGCCCGCAAGGAGCAGGGCAGACTCGCAACGGACCTGGCCGCTGCCGTCGGGCAGATAGGCAGTTTCAACCTGGTTCTGGCCGAGGTGCCGATCGGTAACCCGAAGGAGATCCTCACGGTGGCCAAACAGGTTCAGGCCACCTCGGGAACCAGCGCTGTGCTGGTCGGAGCCGACCGGGAATCAGGCAAGGTCGGGATGGTCGCGTTGCTCACTCCAGATGATGCCGGGAAGGCTTCCGCCCGCGACATAGTCGCCGAGGCTGCGCCGAAGATCGGCGGCGGTGGTGGTGGCAGCGACGAAATGGCCCAGGCCGGCGGGAAGAATCCGGACGGGATCACCGAGGCGCTCGCTGCGGCCCGTCAGTTCCTGGAGTCGGTGTAAATGCGGGTCCTGGCTCTCGACTACGGGATGGCCAGGATCGGCTGCGCGATTTCCGACCCGACCGGTACCCTGGCCACGCCTATCGCGGCGATCGAGCCGCCCGAGGTAGGAACGGTCGCGAAGGTCGCCTCCGACCGCGAGGCGGAGAAGATCGTGGTTGGTTTGCCGGTGTCGCTATCCGGAGA
>JAGQUU010000200.1 GCA_020438345.1 Solirubrobacterales bacterium
CATCAAGCAGCACCGCGACTCCCAGAATGATCCCCATCTCGCGAGGTGGCAGCGGGCCGGAGAGCGCAAAGGTGAAGAAGACAGCGACCATGACTCCGGCGGCTGCGAAAACAACCCGGCCCGAGTGGGCGAGCCCGCCAACCATGGCGTCTTTCGCGTCGCCGGTCTTTTCCCAGTGTTCGCGGGCCGAACTGAGCAGGAACACCGAGTAGTCCATCGAGATGGCGAACACCATCGCGAAAAAGAACACCGGTGCCCAGGCATCGAGGAAGCCCTGTGATTCGAAGCCAAATAGCCCGGTCAGGTGTCCTTGCTGGAAGATCAGCTGGGCAACTCCGAACGCAGCCCCGACCGCCAGCAGGTTGGTCAGAACGGCTATCGCCGCCAGGATCGGTGCTCTCAGGGCGACCAGCAGCAACAGGAAGCCGAGAACCATGATGATCGCGATGGCCGGGGCGGTGGTGTCGCCGAGGGCCTTTTCAAGGTCGTGGTTCTCGGCCGCGGAGCCGCCTACCAGGGTGCCCGAAGGCAGGTCCTCCCGCAGCCGGTCGATGACTTCACCGAGCTCAGGGTCGGAGGGATCCATCCCTGGCGTGGCAGCGATCATCACGTTTCCGTTCGGGCTTTCTCCCACGACCATCGTCCGGGCAATGCTGCGGTCGGATCCGAGCCCCTCCAGGACGGCTTCCCTTTCGGCAGTCGGAGTGATGACCTGGAGGGTGCCGGGTGCTCCAGGGCCGAACGACTCGGCGATCTGCTCGTATCCGACCCGGGCGCCGTCACTTTCCGGAACGACCTTGATCGAAGGCATGCCGGTATCGAGTGAAAACACCGGGATGATCAGGGCTGCCAGCAGGGCAAGGGCCGGCAGGCCGTAGGCCAGCGGTCGCTTCCAGAGTCGTTCTCCCCAGGCTTCAAAGCGCGGGGAGCGATGCTCGCCTTCATGGACCCAGGGCAGGCTGAGCCGGTTGATCCTCGGACCCAGTTTGGCGAGGACGGCCGGCAGCAGGGTCAATGACGCGGCCAGGACAAAGCCGACGGCAAGCATCACGCCGATCGCCATGGAGCGGAAGGCCGGACTGGGGACCAGCAGAACAGCGCTGAGAGAGATCAACACAGTTACACCGGAAAAGAGCACGGCTTTGCCGGCCGTGTCCATGGTTTCGGTGATCGCTTCTTTCGGGTTCGGCTTGCCGGTCAGCGACCCCCGGAACCGGTAGACGATGAACAGGGCGTAGTCAATGCCCAGCGCCAGTGCGAACATCATCGCGAAGTTCATCGCCCAGATCGAGATGTCGAAGAACTGGGTTCCCAGGTAGAGGGAACCGGCGGCGGCCATCAGGCCAATGATGGTCAGCATCAGGGGCAGGCCGGCGGCGACGAGTGAACCGAAGGCGAGGACAAGGATCAGCAGAGTGACCGGCCAGGAGATCAGCTCCGACTTCATCATTGCTTCCTTGTTGGCCTGATTGAAGTCCGACCACATTCCGGATGCGCCGGTTAGCGAGACGGTTGTGCCTTCAATATCAAGGGCCGCCAGTTCTTCCTTGATGTCATCGGCAGCGTGGACCATCTGGTTTGAATCCGTTGCCGCACCGGCCTGGATCACCGCGGTATGGCCATCCCGGGAAACCCAGCTCCGTTCGGTTGGCAGCTGTACCCGGGAGACATCCCCGGATTCCTTCAGGACGGCTGCCGCCCGCTCGACTGTCTGGTTGAAGGCGGGACTGCCGAAGGCAGATTCGTCACTGTGGACGACGACCATCAGGGCAGAGGAGGACATCCCGCCAAACTCCTCGTCGATCAACTGGCGTGCTTCGAGGGATTCGGAACCGGTGGCTTCCCAGCCGGCCCCGGAGAGTGCATGTTCGGCCTTTGGCGCGAAGAAGCCGAGCCCCAATGCGATCGCCACCCAGATC
>JAGQUU010000201.1 GCA_020438345.1 Solirubrobacterales bacterium
GCTCGGCGAGAACGCGGCCCATGCGGCCGCGAATCTGGTCAGCTCGCTGGGGGATCTCGGCCTGGACACATTCAGCCACCCGGTGCTCGGCAAGCCGCTGGCCAGCGTGACCGGGATCGAAACCGGGGACGGTATGAACGTGATCCCCGATACCTGCACCCTGCGCCTGCGGATCCGCATGGTCCCGGGCCAGGACCTTGGCATCACGATTTCCGATGTAGAAGCCTTCGCCGCCCGGTTCGGTGGCGATGTCCAGATGGTCGAGGGCACGGTTCCCTATGAGCTGCCGGAGGACTCTCCGCTCCGGCTGGCGGTCGACTCAGCGTCCCAGAGCGTGGTCGGCCGCCGGCCCGAGACCATCGGGGTTCCCGCCTGGACCGACGCCCACAACTTCGTCGACTTCGGCGGCTCCGAAGCAATGGTCTTCGGTCCCGGCTCGATCGAATCGGCCCACACCCCGGCCGAACACATAGAACTCGACCAGGTCGTTCAGTGCGCGAAGATCTTCATGCAGCTGCTTGGCCGAGAGAATCTTGCCGCGATGGCAGCCGCCCCTCCACGACCCGATCCCGCTCGCTACCGAAAGAAACAAGGATGACTACCCATCCCGTGCTCAGCCAGCTTGGACCCGAAGCTCTCGATCCGGAGCAGATTGTTTCCGGCAGTCCCGAGGTCACCGAACTGACGTTGTTCGAATCAGAAGACGGCGAAACCTCCGGCCTCTGGCAGATCACCCCCGGCGTGGTGACCGACACCGAGGTTGAAGAGTCCTTCATGGTGATCACCGGCAAAGGCCGGATCACCTTCGAAGACGGCAACCAGCTCGAACTCCGCCCCGGAGTCACACACCACTTCGAAGGTGGCGAAAACACCACCTGGACGATCGAAGAGACCCTTCTCAAGACCTACTGGATCAGGTAGGTACAGCTCAGACCGGGACCGAGACGGCAGCACGAGCCATTGCGGCGACGGCCCTTTCCATCTGCCAGTCCTCCATGGCGGCGGAGATCTGGGAGCGGATGCGGGCCGTTCCTTCCGGGACCACCGGATAGCCGAAGCCGGTCACGAAGACTCCGTCCTTCAGCATCACCCGGGAAATCTCGATCGCCCGGGTGGTCTCACCGACCAGGACGGGGACGATCGCGCTCTCGCCCGGGATCGGGTCGAACCCGGCATCGGTGAGCAGACCGCGGTAGGTGGCGGTGTTCTGGCGAAGTCGAGCAACCAGATGCGGGTTGTCGCGAAGTTCGATCAGGGCCTGGCGGGCGCTGGCGGCGACCGTGGGTGGCAGGCCGTTCGAGAAGAGCTGCGGGCGGGAGCGCTGCTCCAAAACCCGGCAGAGTTCGCTGGAGCCGGCCACGAAGCCGCCGGCCCCGCCGCCAAGGGCTTTGCCGAGGGTGCCGGTGATGATGTCCACCCGGCCGTGGAGTCCGAAGTGCTCGGCGGTTCCCCTTCCGGTCTCACCCATGACCCCGAGCCCATGCGAATCGTCGAGGATCAGGACGGCATCATGCTCTTCACAGAGATCGACCAGACGGGGCAGGTTCGCGAGGTCCCCTTCCATGCTGAAAACCCCGTCGGTTACGACCAGCTTCCGGGCCACACCGGCGCGTTCGGCCAGGGCTGCCTCGAGGGCCGCCATGTCCGAATGGGGGTAGATCGACTTGCCACCAGGCCGGGCGAGGCGCATCGCGTCGATAATCGAGGCGTGGTTCAGCTCATCCGAAAAGACATGTGTCTGCTTGTTACAGAGTGCGTCGAGGATCGCATGGTTGGCGGTCCAGCAGGAGACATACGAAAGCGACGAGTCGGTGCCCAGGAAGCCGGCCAGGTCCCGTTCCAGTTCGATATGCGGTTCGAACAGACCGCAGATGAACCGAACCGAGGCGGTCCCGGCTCCGTACTTCTTCAGGGCTTGAACCCCGGCCTCGATCACGGCCGGGTTGCCAGCCAGGCCGAGGTAGTCGTTCGAGGAGAGCACGATTACATCACCGAGACCCTTGAGCTGTACCTCCGGGCCCTGGGCTGACTCGTAGATCCTCAGATCCTTGAGTGTGCCTTTCGCCTCCATCTCATCGAGTTCGGCGCCGAGCTCGGCGGTCAGCCTTTCCCCCGCGGTCACCGGCCAAGCTCCGCGATCGCTGCTTCAACTGCGGTACCGATCCGGTCCAGCGCTGCGCCGAAGACTTCAGGTTCCATCACCAGTGACGGCTGGATGTTGAGGGAGGTCGAGCTGGAATCGGTCAACACCCCCATTTCGGTCGCACGACGGCCGACCAGATGCTGGAGTTCCGGATCACGCTCCCGGCTTTCGCGATTTCGCACGAACTCGAGCGCCTGGAAGCCACCAAAGGCCCGGGCCTCGCCGATCTGCTCATACCTGGCCTCAAGCCCGCCGAGCTTCTCGCGTCCGACTTTCTCAAGCTCACGTACGTTTTCGAGGATCGGTTCTTTCTCGAAGACCTCGATCGTCGCCAGCGAAGCAGCGCAGGCCCAGGGCAGCCAGGACCAGGTCGAACCGGTCGGCATGTCGTCAAAGCCGCCCATCGCCCGCTCCGATCCGAGCACGGCGCCAATCGGGGCGATACCACCACCCATTGCCTTCCCGAGACACATCAGGTCGGGCTGGATGCCCCACTTCTCGACTGCGAACATCTCACCAGAGCGGCCGAAGCCGGTCTTGACCTCGTCCACTGCCAGCAGCCAGTCGTACTCCTCACACAACGCCTTCAGGGCGTCCCAGAAATCCTGTGAGGGCGCCACGCAGCCGCCGGAGCCCATGATCGGTTCAATCACCACGCCGGCGACTTCCGAAGGGTCGAAGGCGTGGA
>JAGQUU010000202.1 GCA_020438345.1 Solirubrobacterales bacterium
CCCGGTGCCGGGCACGCCGGACCCAGGCCCGGTTCATGGCGAGAGCGACCAGAACGATGATGCCGATCGGAATTGCCACTGCCAGCGCGAGCACGGTGACCCCGGCGGCGACGCCGAGCAGCTTGCCGGCATCATCAACGGCGTCCGGGAACCCCCAGCTCGACTCATCGTCGGACGAGGTGTCACCAGTGGTTTCGACCCGCAGCGAAACCGGCGTGTAGTCCGCCCGTCGCTCGAGCCTGTCGAGCCGGGCCTCGACGGCCCGCAGGTTGACGCGTTCCCGGTGTATGCGCCGCTCCAGCGCAGCCCGCTCGTCCTCATCGTAGGTCTCCGAGAGCTCACCGAGCAGTCCCTCGATCTTCGCTTTCGAATCGGCGATTGAACCCTCGGTGCTGTTGACCGGCGCGGTGATGTCAGTGAGTTCCTGACTGCGCGACCTGAGGTCGGCGATGCCGGAAAGATCCGCCACCGCCGTATCGATCTGCGCGGAGGGGATCAACAGACGGAAGCTGGCTCCGGCGGCTCCATCCTCACCGTCAACGACCGACGAATCCATCACGATGCCGTTGTGATCATCGGTAACCGAAACGATCTCATTAGCCACGTCCTGGACACTCGATGGTTCGGTGCCAAGCGTGATTTCAGCCTCAAGGGCGACTTCCCGATCGGCCTTCAGGTGGCTTCCGGCTGACCCCGGGGACGCGGGGGCAACCGCGTCGGCGTCAGCCGAAGATTCGCTCATCCCGGCCGCCTGGTCACCGGACTGTTCCCGGGACAGCTCGGGCATCACGGCTGAGTCGCCATTTCCAGTCTCAGCCATTTCGACGGCCTGACTGCCGGGCATGCTCTGGATGTCGCGGGGCTCGTCGCCACCGCCGAAGTGTCCGCCATCTACCCCGATTGCGACGACCGTGGTGAACATCAGCACCGAAGCAACTCCGGCGACGGCCGGCAGGAGCAGGCGGCGTCCGCTCATCCGCCGGCGAAAGCGTTCTGTCAAGTTGCCGATTCTTCCCCGGCCCTGCCCGGCGGGCGAAGTGTCCCGTGCCCAGCCGGGCGGGAAATGGTCCGCCACGATGCGGTCCAGACGCTCGGCGAACTCCGGTTCCGGAGTGGGTCGGCCTTCGCGGAGGGCGCGGGCCAGGTCTTCGAATTCAGTCCCGGTTTCGTGGTTCATCGGACCACCTCCTTGCCGGAAGCCAGGGCTTTCCGGAGTCTTGACATTGCCCGGTCTGTCCGGGTCCCCACGTTGCTGGATGAGTAACCGGTGGCTTCGGCAATCTCGGTGTTGCTGAGTCCACCGAAGAATTTGAGCGCGACTATTTCCCGGTCGGCAGGCGCGAGAGTGCCGAGTGCATCAAGCAGCAGAGCCCGCTGCTCACGGGCGACGACCGTTTCCTCGACCGGGACTGACGCCCCGGCAACCGGTCCCGGTGCTTCCAAACCGTCAGGCTCGAATGCCGGCGCTTCCCGTTTGCGCTTTCTCAGCTCATCCAGTGCCGCATTCCGGGCGATGCCGAATAGCCAGCCCCTCGCGCTTCCGCGCTGCGGATCGAACCTGTCCCACTTGCGAAAGGCGCGCTCGAAAGCAAGCGCGGTCACGTCCTCGGCGGCGGCTCTGTCCCGAAGCAGACCAGCCACATAGGAGTAAAGGTCGTCGCGACTACCCCGGTAGAGGTCCTCGAAAAGAGGGCGGGGCCCGTTCCCTGGAAGGGTTGCCTCCCGCCGGGACGGCTCTGGTTCAGGAACCGCTTCAAGCACGTTCATACCCAGACTACGGGCGAATGCCCGATGTGTCACAACCTTCCGGCGGGTCGTGCCCGGGTGCGTTCCCCGGCTGCTCTCCGGTTTCCCGACTACGGTCGGTTTCCGACTAGCCTTCGTAGGGTTCGAAGTCTGATTTGCGAGCTCCGCAGACCGGACAGAACCAGTCATCGGGAATGCTCTCGAAAGGCGTCCCGGCAGGGATCCCCCCATCCGGGTCTCCCTCGGCCGGATCATAAATCCAGCCGCATGATTCGCAGATCCACTGGCTGGTCGTTGCGGTACTCATGCCGGCCAGATTAGCGAGCCCAAGTGGTTCCTGGACCCTTGCCCTGCGTCCACCAGCGGGTGGCGCTACGGTTCCGGTTGTGAACACGTTTCCGGAAGCCGGTCCCGGGGAGTCGATAAATCTCGGCAAGCCCTCCGAACCGCGTCCCTCTGCCACCATCCTGCTGCTGCGTGACCGGGAGCAGGGCGGACCGGTCGAAGTCCTGATGCTGAAGCGTTCTGCCGAGTCGCATTTCATGCCCAACGTCTGGGTTTTTCCGGGTGGTTCGCTCGACCCGGAGGACGGCGCGGGTATTGACGGGCTAAGGACCTGTGCGGCGCGGGAACTCGAGGAGGAAGCCGGTATCGGGCTTGATCTCAGCAACGAGCTGATCCTGCTGGCTCGCTGGGTCACCCCTGAGGTCGTCAAGACCCGGTTTGACACCTGGTTTTTCCTCGCTCGCTCGCCCGATGGTGCCGAGGTCAGGCCAGACAATTTCGAAATGACCGAGGCGCTCTGGATCAACCCCGCCGATGCCCTGGCAGCAGCCGGGGCCGGTGACATGGCGATCGTCTTCCCCACTCTCAAGCAGCTGGAGGCGCTGGTCCCCTCAGCCACCACAAGCGAGGCGATGAAGCGCGCAGCAGCTGATCCGAACGCGTCAAAGACTGTGCTGCCAAAGGTGATCGGGGATGAGCGGAATGCCCGCGTCGTGCTCCCGCACGAAGACGACTATCCCGACTGAGCTGCGGTTGCCGGGTGCCTGACGATCGGTTCACGGGGCATCGGAGCATCTCCGGTCGGCGGCGGATCCTCGCTGGAAACCTCGAACAGCATCCGTGCCCGGTGCTCGAAGCGATGACCAAGTTCCACAAGGTACTGGAGGTTCTCGTAAAGCCAGATCCTTGCCAGCCCGGCACCGAACCCGTTCCCGTCTGAGCGGTTGAAAGATTCCAGCAGCCAGGATTCATCGCCGGGTTTCGTGGTATCCGGGATCGGTGATCTCGAGGCTATCGCCTGGCTCAATTCGAGATATGAGCCACAGGTCCCGGCGATCGTGTCGAGCAACCGGGGGCTTGAATCCAGGCCAGGTGTCCTGAACCACGGCTGGTCGGGAATCTGGCCTATCCCGTAGGCGGTACGCCGCAGCCTGAGCCCTGCGGCACTTAGCGCCATCAGGCTTTCACGGTCAATGTGGTCGCCGGTCGATTCGTCAAGGAACCGGCGAAGTGCAGCATCCAGCCGCTCGGAAGCGGCCACCGAATCAGCCCAGAACCGGTCGGTCCGGTTCCCGGATCGTCCCTCCAGCACACCCCGGGAGCGATCCCGGACAAGTTCGGCACCGGCTTCCAGAGCTTCAGCGATCGCCGGCCGGATCATTTCCGCAGCCCCGCGCGGCCAGACCAGCAGCCCCACCACGAGGCTGACCCCACAGCCGATCGCCACATCCTGGATCCGCACCAGTCCGACCTGCCAGCCGACCGGCTCGATCAGGTTGTAGAGAACCATGACCAGCAGGGCGAAACCTGCCTGCCCCGCCGCGAACGAAACCGCGCGCTGGGCGTATGCCGCCGCCAGAACCGCGATCGGGAGTGCCATCCAGAGGATGTGAACTTCATCGCCGAACAGCCAGATCACCGCGGCGCCGATCACGATGCCGACCAGGGTCCCAGCCAGTGCCTCCGTGACAGACCCGCGGGTGCCAAGCGCGTTGGACCGGAGTATCGACAAGGTGCCGAGCACAACCCAGAACGCGTTCTGGACCGCAACCAGGTCAGCGACCAGTACAGCCAGGGCGATCCCGAGCGAGGCCCGGATGCTGTTCCTCAGCCAGCTTGAATCAAGTGCCACGTGCCTGGCCAGCATCCGACCCGCCCCGACAACCTGGCGTTGACCAAGCCGGGTCCAGGTCCAGAGCTCGCCCAGAGCGCCCGGCGCGGTTTCCCTCCCGGAGGCAATCCTCGTTGTTTCGGCCACGTCGATCACCGAGAAGGCGAGCTTTCGGAGCCGGAACTCGTGGTCCAGATGCCTGATCACCTGCTCCTCCTCGACTGGGCTGGCCGATCTTGCCTGTGCCCTCAGGTCAGCGGTGTTCTGGTCGATCACCCGCTGAAGCGCTTCCTCGGCCGCTCTCAGCGGAAGTCCGGTTTCCTGGTTGAGGAGCATGAATGCCGACGCTTCAAGCAGATCTGCGGCTGCTTCGCGGAGTTCCCTCGCGTACTTCCGGTCACTTTCCACACCGGCACCGGGGTTGACAACAAGCCCGAAAGTCCAGGCCAATTCATCAACGAGGGAGGCGATCGCAGCACTCTCCCCGGTGGCTCCGGTCGGGCGGTTCGGAGTAGAGAGAAACTTCTTCCGCAACCGCCAGACCTGTTTCGAAGCGTCATCCCTGAGTTCGCCGGAAGCGGGCTCACGAATCAGTTCCGCCAGTGCCATGGCCGCGCGAGACGACTGCTGCCGGAGCCCTCCGTACCAGGGCAGCCGCCAGATCAGATAGGTGGCAGGAATGCAGATCGCACAGGCGAGCAACCAGCCGAGCAACCGTTCATCGATCGCCGCGACCGGTGCTTCAATCATCAGCGGCAGGGCGATCAGGAGTACCGCACCGTTGCGGGCTGCCGCGAAGTACGGGTTGATCACTCCGGAGAAGCAGACCAGAAAGGACACCAGACCGGCCGAAAGTGCCGCCGTGACGGTGAACTGCGACAGCCAGGTGCCGGCCGCAATGAAGAGACAACCGACCAGGACCAGAACAGCCCAGGCAATCGCGCGCGGCAACGGCCTTCCGGCGAAGGTGACCATTGCCAGCAGGATGAAAGAGCCGAACGCCGCGAACGGCCGGGCGGCGTCACCCAGAAGCAGGGTTGCCAGCAGGAAGCAGAGCGGCATGAAGATCGCCGCCCTGACCGCGATCTTTGCCGCGGCCGGATCGATCAGTTCAGTCAGCCGGGAAAGGCTCAAGTCCCGCGTTCCAGGGTCCGCCGGGATAGGTGTGAATGCCGTCTTCTTCCATTTCGGCATGTAGCCTGCGGAACAGCTCGCCTGCGTTGGCGAGGGCGAGTTTCAGCTCGTTCCCGGTTCGTTCGCGGAGACGCCACAGGAACCAGAACTGGCGATCGTTTATCCCGAAATCAACTTCACGGTCGATTGTCGTGGTCCAGTCGAGGAAGCCGGGCGAGAACAGTTCCCGCAAAGCGATCGGATCGTGATCTTTCGGCACGGTAGCGAGGAATCGCTGGTTGAACTCAAGCGATTCAAATTCGACCTTGCGGCGGGAAACCCGGTGCTTGACGAACTCGCCGGGGTTTGCCTCGATCGATTCGATGTTGAATGCCGGCACCACTTTCGCCAGATCCGGCATGTGGGCTTTGGCAAGGATCGCGGTCGGCACAATGCTCTTGCGCATGAAGCCGCCTGTTTCTTTCTCGTCGGCGTCGCAGCTCGCACCCCAGAAGTCCGGGGCCAGGTGGCCGGTCAGGCGATTGCTCCCACCGACGCAGAGCGCGACCGGACCGTCAGCCGGGTTGATTCCGCCAACCGCTTCCCATCTGACGTCACCCTCGCCCCGGTAGGAAGCAACGATCTGCTGCCACTGATCCGATTCCTTGCCCATTCGCGTTCACCATACCCGGAACCGCCCCGGTTTCCGGTCCGGAGGGTTTGCTGCGGGTAGGATGCCGGGGGAACTGATTTCAACGAAGGGGACATGCTTATGAGTGGCGCACTTATCGCGCTGATAGTGGTTGTCGTTATCGCTTTGATCGTGGTGCTCTGGTACATCTCGACCAGGAACGGCATCATCGCCTCGCGCAACCGCGTGGATGAATCCTGGAGCGGTATCGACGTCCAGTTGAAGCGCCGACATGACCTGGTCCCGAATCTGGTCGAGACTGTCAAGGGCTACGCAACTCACGAGCAGAAGGTCTTTGAGGAAGTGACCAAGGCCCGTGCCGAGGCGATGAAGGCCGACAGCGTCGAAGCCACCGCCTCCGCGGAATCCGGCCTGAACCGTTCGCTGGCCGACCTCCGTGCGGTGGCCGAGCAGTACCCGGATCTGAAGGCAACCGAGAACTTCCAGCAGCTCAGCCGGAATCTCTCCGAGCTCGAGGATGAAATCCAGGCTTCTCGCCGGATCTACAACTCGAATGTCCAGTCCTACAACACGAAGATCCAGCAGTTCCCCGCGTCGATCGTCGCCAACCAGGGTGGCTTCACCGACAAGGAGTTCTTCGAGATCGAGGATGCCGCCGATCGCCAGACCCCGAACGTCAGCTTCTAGGCTTCCGTTTCATCTGAATGAGCGCCCTCTTCGCCTTCCGGCGAGGGGGGCGTCATTGTTGGGGCGGGTCGACCGAACAGGGCTGCCCACCAGACCCGGGTGAGGCTTGACGCGACTTCTCCGGGATCGCTTTCGCCCTGGGCGAGGTGGATCTGGAAGCTCCTTTCGGTCATCAGGACCAGCCCTTCGGCAAGTGCTTCCGGATCGAGAAGTGCATTTACCGCCCCCGTTTTCTGGAGTCTCTCGATCTCGTCCCGGGTCCCTTCGGTGGTCGTCTCGATCACTGTTGTCCAGAGCTCCCTGACTTCCTCGTCATAGGTCGCAGCCTCGCCGGCGAGAGCGAGCAGTCCGGAACTGTCGGAATAGACACGGGCCATGCCGTATATACCGCGTTCGATATCCTGGCGTGGTTCGTCCGTCTGCTTCCAGCAACGACCGAGACGGTTCTGATGTGAAGCGATGAGGTCCTCGATCGCCCCGAGCAGCAGTTCTTCCTTGTCACCGAAATACACGTAGAACGCTGATCTGGCGACACCCGCCTCGCGGGTGATGCCTTCGACCGTGAGATCCTTGAACGAACCGGCCGCCGACTGGTTCAGGGCAGCTTCAATCAGCTCCTGCCGGGTTCGTTCGTGCCTGCGTCGGCGGTTGTGTCGGCGCTCAAGCGAGGTCGGCATCCGTCAAGCATACGAGCCGCTTCCACCGGAAAACGGGCCACCGTCTGACAGTCCGTCACCGAAGCTACTTCTTCTTGCTCTTCTTCCCGTTGATCTTGAACTGCACCGGAACTTCGGGACTGGAATTCGAGGACTTGTCATCGACCCGGAAGTAGCCGATGTAGTTGCCCTTCTGTGGCTTGAAGGTGGCCGTGCGGTTGGCGAAGCGGACTTCATTCTGTCCCACATGAACCGCATCTTCGGTGTACCCCGCGAACCGCCTGACGGTCTTCGCCTTCTTGCCCTTGCCCTGCTTGACCAGGCGGTAGTAATCAACTGATGCGGTGCCTGGCTCGTCAATGTCGAACAACAGGAGCGCACCATTGCCCTTCGGACCGATCACCGGGGTATTAAGCCTCACGTTGTCCACGAACGGGAACTCGAAATCAAGATTGAGCGGTGGCTGGGGGCCCGGATCGGAAGCAGGATTGCCGGGGTTGCCGGAAACCGTGACGGTCCCCCGGACCGAGCTGTGCATCTTGCAGACGAAGAGATAGGTCCCCGGCTGATCGAAGGTCAGCGTGTAGCTGTCACCCAGATCATGCTGTGGCATTGAAATCGAAGGATCGGAATCCCATTGGGTCGCGTTCGGTTCCTGGCCGGTAACCGAATGCATGGTGTCCGGCCCGATCCAGTCCCAGGTCACTGATTCACCGAGGTCGACCTGAGGCTCCTTCGACCACTTGAAATCGGTAATCGAGACCCGCGTGTTGGCCGCCCCCGCAGGGATTGCCGAAAGACCGGCGAAAGCCGCCGCTGCAAGCAGGGCGAGACCTAGGCCCGTGATTCGACGGACTGTCATTCGACGATGTACCAACCGCTCATTCCCGCGTGGAGATGAGAGAAGACATGGCAGTGGTAAAGCCAGCGGCCGGGGTTGTCTTCGATCCACCGGGCCCGGAAGGAATCCCCCGGTCCGAATGTCTTGTTGTCGACAACGTTTCCGGCTGGCTCCTGCCAACGGTGGCCGTGGATATGGAATGTGTGGAAGTCATTGTCGATCCCGTAGACATGCATCGCCACGTCATCACCGACTTTCGCCTGCATGGTCGGTGTGTTGCCGGTGTATGCCCGGCCGTTGATCGAGTAAAGCGCGCTCTTGATCGGAAACAGCCCCGGCGAGAAAGTGTGAAAGCCGAGGAAATACTCCCGATCGGGAAGCGGCTCATCCGGGTCCCGCACGATCAGCGGGCCGAAAAGGCCGGAATAGAGCGGGGTCGGGTCCAGAGGGCCGTGGTCATGGTAGAACCAGGAACCCTGGGTCCCTTCCGGACATTCCCAGACGTAGGTGAAGGTCCGTCCGCGCTGAACGAACCCTCCCGGATCGCTCCAGTAACCCTTGTAGGAACCATCCATCTCGTTCGAATAGAAGACCCCGTGAGGGTGCATCGTGACTGTGTACGGCAGGGCGTTCCGAAAGTGAACGACCAGGGTATCCCCAACCGTGGCGTCGAGCAGGGGACCGGGAATCGTCGCCGGTCCGAGTGGCTTCGAGAAATTCGCGTCGTACTGGCGGTAGGCCATTGCCTGGATCTTGGTCTTGCCGACCGTCTTCTTGATCGAGGTGCCAAGCATCTGGTCCCTGTGCTTCGGGACTGGATTCCAGGCAACCGGCTCCGCCTGGATCCAGTATTCCTTGCGGGTGCCGACGATGTCAGCCTTGGAAAGTGGTGGATCGTTCTTCGCGGCCGCCACTTTCGGGGGGACAGCAACTTTGCTGGATAGCTCCGCGAGATCGGTCTCGCTGTCTACCTTGTACTGCTTGCCGCCGATCGTGCAGAGCAGTGCGCCTCCGGCAACACCGAGAAAACTCTTTCTGTCCATCGAATCGAATCCCATTTCAGTTCCTCTGAGTGTCCTTACTTGACGACGATCGTGATGCGCTGGAGATGATGTAGCGAGCAACCCATCAGGTAGGTGCCCTTCACTTTGAAAACACGTCTCCAGTCCGGTCCTACCGCTGGCGCATCACCGAGTTCGAAATCGAAGGGGTCTACGCCTTCTGGCCCTTCGTACATGGAAACGTTGTGGTCATCCTTGTTGTGGGCCAGCCACTGCCAGACCACGGCGTCGCCGGAGTCGATGGTGATCAGGGTCGGGCTGTAGTAGTCATCGCCCACCTCGACGTAGTGGGTGGCTCCGGTGAAAGCCGGCTGATCCGGCCTGACCGGCTTCTGCGGTGCAAACTTGCGGTGGACCCGCTTGACGCAGGCCCTGCGCTTCGGCTTGCTCTTGATCGTCCGGCAACGCTTCAGGGCCTTTGCCTTGCTGGCCGCCTTGCC
>JAGQUU010000026.1 GCA_020438345.1 Solirubrobacterales bacterium
AAGTCACCCACGGCGTCAACCTGCCAGGTCATCCCCACATCAGGGCCATCCGTGATGCCAACCACCCAGAAGTGGTATTTGCCCGGGGCGAGCTTCGTGGTGATGTTGCCGGATGCGGCACCATCGGGAAGACGCACGGAGGCACCACCCTCGATACCGTCCCCGCTCGCTGTAGTGACCTCGAATGATGCAGCTTCTTCGAGTACCACCCCTCGGGTTACGTCAAAGCTGACCTGGGTGTCTGGCTTCGCAATGTAGAACTTGAGCCATTCGGATTCTGGACGGTCCCTTGTCCCCGCACCGAACACCCCGGTCCACGAATCTCCGTTCATGACCGGTCCGTTGGCTTCGGACCGGATGTCGTTCGGTTCCTGCTCGGATATGGCATGCGCCAGACCGGCTGCTGCCAGGAACAAGACCAGCGTCCCCAAAGCAACAGTGGCGAGTCGTTTTCTCGGACTTCTCTTGGTGAGCATTTTCATCCCCCACATGTTTTGACACCAACATTCCGACTCTAACCGGGTTATGTCAACTTGTGCAACTCCGGCCGGCAGCGGGTTGAATGCCGCCATCGAATATCCTCCGGCGTCGTTGCCCGATGCCCGAGAATCCTTCCGAAAACAATTCTGCCGACTCCGGGGAGAGCAGCCGGATCCCCCGCCTCGCGATCGGAGTCGTGATCCTCGGTGTAATTGCCACACTGGCGATTTACGGGCTCTCATTCCTGCCCGGATCCGGCTCGCTTGAAGTCGAATGGGACACGGTCGAAGCGATCGAGTTCCCGGCTCAGAAAGATGTCGGACAGGGAAGTTTTGGGGTGTCCCGCACCACACTCTCGGCCCTTGCCCCGAATGAGGACGGCCTGCTGCTCTACCGGGTCGCCGGCGTCGTCCGCGTTGATTCGAAATCCCGCCTGCCCGTGACGGTGCGCTGCGATGTCTATTCACGCAGCGACGAAAACACCAGGATCGCCAGGTCGAGCAGGCTTCGCGCAGCCTGGCCGAAGCCCAGCGAAGAACTCCAGGCTCAGGAGGTCCCTGAAACCAGCTTCGCCAAGTTCGTCTTCGGCGATACGAAGAAGGTCGACCTGCCGATACGGGATGTAGTTCAGCGCTACACCGACTCGACCGCCAGCACCCTGGTCGACTGGCCCGGCTACAACGAGTTTTTCCAGAGCTGGATCTGGACGATGAAAGACGGCACCGGGGTCGGGGCCGCGAACCTGCCCTGGGTCGTGATCTTCGAAGCCGAAGATCGCCCAAAAGGCAACATCAAATGCCGGGGCGAGATTGGTGCGAAGTCAACCGTGATCAACATCCCGTTCCGCCAGCAGGAATGGCCGATCACGGATGATCAGCCGAATGCCGAGGACGTCGGTACTGGCGACGCCTCCAACGTCGAATAGACCGCAACACGGACTTATTCAATCGGAGTCTTCAGGTGGCACGAGGAAATCGGGGCCCTCTTTGGCACCACCAACCTTGTTCAGAACCGGATTGGCCGGTTTCGCTTCCATCCGGTCCGGGTCAAGCGGCACGCAAAGTGAGACCGCTTCTTCCGCGGTGAGTTCACCGGTGAGCCAGGCCTGCTCGGCATCTTCGCCAGGCAGGATCACCGGCATCCGGTCGTGAACCCGGCTCACGACATCATTCGCCTCGGTCGTGATGATTGTGCACGAAGTAAGCGGATCCCCCTCCCACTCCCGGCTGACCGTCAGGCCGGCGAATGCGAACGGCTCACCTCCGTCAACCGTGAAGCGCACCGGTTGCCTGGGTTGCTTGGGGTTCTCCGCTTTCAACCATTCATAGAATCCGTCGGCAGGAATCAGGCAGCGGTTCTTGCTCTTCTTGACGAGCGGACCGTAAGCTTTGCTCTCCATCAGACGGTCGTTACGGGCATTGATCATCTTGTATCCGGCCTTCAGGTCCCTGGCCCAGAACGGCACCAGGCCCCAACGAGCTGCAACCGCCAGCCTCTCACCAGTACCGAGGTCGGTATTGACGGTCAGAACCTCCTGGGTCGGAGCCACATTGAATCGGCCGAGACCGGGGGTCTCCTTGCCGAGTTCAAGCTGAAAGCGGCTGCCGAGCCGACGCTGGTCAGATGAAGTGAGTGTGTATCGCCCGCACATGACGCAAATCTACCTTCAACTGCCACGATCCAAACCGTCGAATCAATCAGCCAGCCTCAACCGGAGTTCTCGCGGTACCAGCGGACCGCCTCGGTGATTCCTTCAGCGAGGTTCAGTCTTGGGCGCCACCCGGTCAGTTCCGTCAGCCTCGAAGCATCCACGAATTGCCGGTCGATCTCCCCTTCCGGGACGCCTTCGCCCAGATACTCCGGCTCAGCCGGATTAGCACCCTGCCTGGCTGCTTCGGATGCGATCTCGCCCACCACATCCCGAACCGAGTAGGGCGTCCCGGTTCCCGCATTCAGTGCCTCGCCCCGGCCAGGTCCTTCCCGTACCGCCGATTCGATCGCGAGATACGCGGCGGCCGCATCGCTCACGTGCAGGAAGTCACGTTGCGGGGAACCGTCCGAGCGGATCCTTGGCGCTCTGCCCGCCAGGCAGGCCTGGACTGTTTCGGGCACGAGTCGGGAACCGTTCAGGTCTCCGCCGCCATAGACGTTTGCCAGTCTGGTGACCCCGACCGGCAGCCCAAAACCTGGCCAGTAGCTCCGGCTGATCACGTCGGCGGCAGCCTTGCTCGCCTCGTAGGGCGCGGCAGGCCGCAGCTCATCTCCCTCTTGGTAGGGCAGGCTTTCACTTGGCCCATACGCCTTGTCGGAGGACGCGACCACCACGGCTCCAATCTCTGCCTTGCGGGCCGCTTCAAGGATCGTCCAGGTACCTTCGACGTTGGACCTGAATGTCGCGACGGGATCCTCGGCGGCCGGACCGACCAGGGTCTGTGCGGCCAGGTGAAACACTGAGTCGGGTCCGGCCCCGCCGGAGCCCGCCTCGCGCATTGCCCGGTGGACCACCACCGGATCGGCGATATCTCCCTCGACCAGCCTCACCTCACCCGCCAGATCGTGGATTTCCAGCGCCCTGCCTGGGGCCCCACGGAGGTCAAGCACTGTTACCACGTCACCCCGTTCAAGCAGCGCCCTGACCAGATGTCCCCCGATGAACCCCTGGCCGCCAGTTACCAGTGCGGTACTCACGCGGGAGCCCGGCTGACGGTCCAGGGAGCATTGCCACCGGCCCAGAGATCGTTCAGTGTGACCAGGTCCTTGTAGGTGTCACAGCAGTCCCAGAAACCCTCATGGCGGAAAGCCCCAAGTTGCCCTGCTGCGGCGAGCCCTTCGAGCGGATCGCGCTCAAGCACCGAATCGGCCTTCAGCCAGTCGAAGACCGCTGGTTCAAAGCAGAAGAAGCCGCCGTTGATCCATTGCTCGGAACGGGGCTTTTCGACGAACCCCGTCACCTCATCCTGATCGTCAATTTCTGCGACACCCCACTGCAGATCCGGTCGCACTGCGGTCATGGTCGCGACCCGGTTTCCAGCACGATGAAAATCAAGCAGGGCGGATAGCTCGAGGTCAGCAACCCCGTCCGCATAGGTCGCGCAGAACGTTCCCTGAACTTTCGAAGCAGCCTTGGCCAGGCGTCCGCCGGTCGGGGTGTCAAGGCCAGTATCCAAACATGCGATGGTGACCTCATCCGGCCACGATTCCCGGCTCACGAAGTCTTCGATCTGCTCACCGAGATAGCCGGTAAGCAGGAAGAAATCGGAAAATCCCTGCCGGGCGTAGATCTGGATCACATGCCAGATCAAAGGCTTGCCGCCGACCTCGACCAGTGGCTTTGGCAGGGTCTCCGTCTTCTCGCGGAGCCGCGTCCCGCGGCCGCCGCTGAGAATCAGAACCGGGGGACGATCAGCCACCAGCGACGGCTGGCAGGATCGTCACCTCGGTCCCGTCACTCACAGCGGTGCCGAGGCCCTCTCCGAAACGGATGTCCTCGCCACCTACGTAGACGTTCACGAAGCGGCGCAACTCGCCCTCTTCGGTGATCCTGTCACGGAGGTCTCCGTGCTCTGAGAAAACGGCTTCAAGAACCTCACCCACAGTCGAGCCTTCAGCCGAAAGATCGGCCAGGCCGCCGGTGGTTGCGCGGAGCTGCGTGGGAATCTTGACTGTGACTGCCATCAGGCGACGACCTCCTGGCCAAATTTGGATTCGAACGAGTCGGGGGTCGGCTCGATCTCGGTAAGGGCAAAGCTATCGCGATTGGCGTCGAGTGTCTTCAGACCCTCACCGGTGATGTAGACCACGACCTTCTCGCCGTCGTTCAGTTCGCCTCGCTCGGCAAGCTTCTTGAGAACGCCGACCGTGACACCGCCCGCGGTCTCGGTGAAGATGCCGGTGGTTTCGGCCAGCAGCCTGATCCCTTCACGAATCCGATCGTCGTTCACTGCGTCGATCGAGCCTCCCGTCTCGTTGGCCTGAACAACCGCGTAGGGACCGTCGGCCGGGTCGCCGATCGCGAGACTCTTGGCGATCGTGTCCGGCTTCTGCGGCCGACAGACCCTTGAACCTTCTGCGAAAGCGGTGGCCACCGGCGAGCAACCCTCGGCCTGGGCACCATGAAAAACAGGATGCTCACCGTCAACCAGCCCGATCTCCTTCCATTCCTGAAAGCCACGGGAGATCTTGGTGAAAAGCGAACCGGAAGCGATCGGGGCGACAACCCGGTCGGGCAGGCTCCAGCCGAGCTGCTCCACGGTTTCGTACGCCAGGGTCTTCGATCCTTCGGCGTAGTAGGGGCGCAGGTTGACGTTGACGAAAGCCCAGGGCTTCTCGTCGGCAAGCTGGGTGCATAGCCGGTTCACATCATCGTAATTGCCATTCACGCCGACCAGATTGGTCCCGTAAATGTCGGTGGCGAGCAGCTTCTGCTCCTCAAGGTTGGAAGGCACGAAAACGTACGAATCCAGTCCGGCGGCTGCGGCATGGGCAGCCACAGCATTCGCCAGGTTGCCGGTTGAAGCACAGGCGACGGTCTCGAAGCCAAGTTCTTTCGCCTTTGCGATTGCCACCGCAACTACCCGGTCTTTGAAGGAATGGGTCGGGTTTGCAGCATCATTCTTGATGTAGATCTCCGCACCGGTTCCCAGCCTGTCGGAGAGCCGATCGGCTTTGATCAGCGGGGTCATGCCCGGCTCAAGCGGGTCGCCTGCCTTGCCATCGAAGGGCAGGAAATCCGCGTAACGCCAGATGCCGCGGGATCCGGCCTGAATGCGACGCCTGGTCTCCTCCGGGTTCAGGCCCGAGTAGTCGTATCTGACTTCCAGCGGTCCGAAGCATTCCGCACAGAAGAAATTCGCACCGAGCTCATATTCGGTCGAACACTCTTTGCATTTCAGGTTCTTTACAGCCATCCGATCGTTACCTTTCATCGAGTTTTCCCCCTTGGGAAAACAAAACCTTCGCCCGTGGGGCGAAGGTCCGATCGGACTTCTCCCCACATCTCCCGGCTACTTGAGCCGCTGGAATTGGCACCTTCTCGACAGCTCTCGCTGACGTTGGTTGCCGGGGTTTCGTAGGGCCATTTCCCTCCACCCCTCTGGATGTGGCGCTTATGTCTGCCGAACAGACTACCAGCGTGTGGATCGGCACGGCTTCGATAGGGCCTTTGCGGATCCCTGCCCGATCCGGGCCGGGCGGTCGCCTTTTGATGGCCGCCTTGGGCCGGCCGGTTCAGAAACATCCCGTTCACGCGTTGCCTTGACCTCTGGTCTAGGGTTATTCCATGCCCGCGAAGCGAATCGACATGACTGGAGGCGGCGATGCCGAACCTCCCTCGTCTTCGCCGTGCGCGCGACGCTGAACTTCTGAACCAGGGTTCACCCGATCAGGAGATACCTGCCCCCCGGGTCGAGGAGATTTCATCCGGCGGACTGCGCTGGATCAACATTGAAAGCCCCGGTGCAGAGGAACGAAGCTGGCTTGAAGAGAATTTTGCCTTTCATGCCCTCGACATAGAGGATGTCCTTTCTCGCAATCAGCGTCCGAAAATCGACGAATACCCGGAGTACCTCTTCCTGGTCGTCCATGTGCCTGTCTTTGACCGCAAGGCGAAACGACTCGTTGCCGGGGAGATCGACATCTTCGTCGGACCGGATTTCATGATCACCCTGCCGAACCAGGCGATTCCTCCGGTCGAATACCTTTTCGAGCGCTGTCGCGCCA
>JAGQUU010000203.1 GCA_020438345.1 Solirubrobacterales bacterium
CCGAAACAATTGGTGCCGCTCGCTGCGATCAAGGTCGTGATGGAAGGCGACGCAGACCTGCTCGGGCCGAGGAAGCAGCTGGTGCGCTGGTACTGGTCAGGGATTCTCGGCGAGCTATATGGCGGGGCGATCGAAACTCGTTTTGTCCGGGACCTGGAACAGGTGCCCGGCTGGGCTACAGATCCCGAGAACTCGGCCGTGCCGAACACGATCCGGGACGCCGCCTTCGTTGAATCACGGCTCCACTCGCTCAAAACCAGAAACGCGGCCGCATACAAGGGCATCTACGCCCTGATCCTCGCCAACAATGCCCGCGACTGGATGGAAGACAAGGCGCTCGATGAGCTGCCCTACCGGAACCTCGCGGTCGACATTCACCACATCTTCCCCAAGGCCTGGTGCAAGAAGAACCAGATCGAGGATGATCGACCGGAAAGCATCGTCAACAAGACCGCGATCTCGGCCCGTACCAACCGCACAATCGGAGGCGCGGCACCTTCCAGATATCTCGCCTCGATCGAAGAGAAGGCACAGATCGGGTCGGCCCAGCTCGACGGGTTGCTCGAACAGCACCTGATCCCGGCCGGGACACTGCGCAGCGACAATTTCGATGCTTTCTTCATCGAGCGGCGCGAACGGATCTGCCTGCTGATCGAAGGCGCGATGGGCAAGAAGGTTCAGCGTGATGTCGACGAGGGTGATTCGATCGAGGGTTCGGACCAGTTTGAAGCCGAGGAAGACGACGTAAACGACGAGATGGCGGTGGATGCGCTCTGATGGCGAGGTCGGATTCAAACCGTGACCGGATCGGCAAGATGTTCGGGATCCTCGCGCCGGAACTTGACCGGTTCATCGCCGGAGCGGTCGAACCGGAACTTGAAGACGGGGTCACCTGGGAAAAGCTCGTCGCGCTGAAAGACGCGAAGAAAGGCAAGCCCGGCGGTGAGTACGAACGCCTCGACCCGTAGGTTCAGCTTCGTTTCCTGACCGAGAACGTTCCCCACAAGATCAAGCCCGGCTGGTACCCGTTTGACGATCAGCTGAGCCCTACCCAGCGTTCCTTCGCCAGTGAACTGCGGGATGCCCGCAACTCCTGGGCTCACAACAAATCCTACAGCGACGACGACGCATACCGCACACTTGACACCGCTGAACGGTTCCTGCGGGGAATCGGTTCGGCGGAAGCGGGAGACAAGGTTCGGGGACTCCGTCTCGAAGTCCGTCGCGTCGCCTCCGACAAGGATGACCGGCGGGTACTAAAGGACAGCGCCGTCATGCCTGAGTCGGAGGGACTCAAGCCCTGGCGGGAAGTGCTTCAGCCACATGACGATGTGGCAAGCGGCAACTTCCGGGCGGCCGAGTTCGCGGCAGACCTTTACAAAGTGTCGGTCACCGACCCCGAAGCCGGCAAGGATTACTCCGATCCGGTCGAGTTTTTCGCAAGGACCTACCTGACCGAGGGACTCCAGGATCTGGTCAGCCGGACAGTCAAGCGGCTGGCCGGTGACGAGAACGCCGCCCCGGTGATCAACCTGCAGACCAATTTCGGTGGCGGCAAGACCCACTCAATGCTGGCGCTCTGGCACCTGGCAGCCGGCCTTGACGCGACCGACTACGTGCAGGAAGTTCAGGAGCTGCTCGAAGAAACCGGCTATGGGGAGATTCCGGCTGATGTCAACCGAGTGGCTTTGGTTGGAAACCATCTCTCGACCTCCGGTGCGACCAAAGAGGACGGCACCAGGGTCAACACGATCTGGGGTGAGCTTGCCTGGCAGCTCGGCGGGGCGGAAGCATTCGCGATCGTCGCCGAAGCCGACCGTGACCGCACCCCACCGGGTGAGGCGCTTCACCGGCTTCTGGACGAGTACTCGCCTGCCCTGATCCTGATCGACGAATGGGTCGCCTACGCACGCACCCTGGTCGGCCGTGACGATCTCGCCGCAGGCACGTTCGATGACCAGTTCACCTTCGCGCAGTCACTGACCGAGGTCGTGAAAGCGACCCCGGGCGCGATGCTGGCGATCTCGATTCCCGCCTCCGAAAGCGGCGACGACAGCGACAAGATCGCCGCCGGCAACGCGGAGGAGGTCGGCGGCACCAACGGGCTGGAAGCCTTGCGGCGACTGCAGAACGTGGTCCGACGGGTCGCCGACCAGTGGCGGCCGGCCTCCCCCGACGAGGCTTACCACATAGTTCGCCAGCGGCTTTTCCAGCCGGCGGATGCCGAGGCACTTGCCTCAATCTCTGCCACCGCGGAGAGCTTTGCTGAGCTCTACATGAAGCATTCGGGTGAGTTCCCGTCTGAGTCCCGCAAGCCTGAGTACCGGGACCGGATCAA
>JAGQUU010000204.1 GCA_020438345.1 Solirubrobacterales bacterium
CTTCCACGTTGCGGTCTGTCAGCTGCCCCGGATCGACCACCGGCTGTTGCTGACCTTCCGATATGTGGCCGAACGCTGGGGCATTGAAACTCCCGACGGATTCCGGATTCCGTTCCGACTCAGCCATAGGTCCCTTTCTGCGCTTATCGGGGCCCGTCGGCCGAAGGTAACTTCGGCTATCGGCAACCTCGCCGATCAGGGACTGATCGAACGAGCCGAAGACGGCACCTGGACCTTCCTTGCCGGTGACATCGACCCGATGGCAATCCTCGCCTCGATCGATGATCCGATCGGCGCCTGACCCCGCCCGGCCGTAGATCCCTGATGCTGCGCTGGAAACCGGCGATCAGATAGCGATTGGCGAAGCCACATTCTGATCAGCACTTTCTGAACGATCATCGGAAACTTGAGACTCTCTTAAGGTTTTGGGAACTGTACAGTTCACGAAAGTACATCTATGTTCTTCTCACAAGACAGGAACCACTGCACAGCTCTCGCGGAAGAGGGCTCAAGGGCAGCCATCAGGAGCGGCACTCCTCCGGAAAGAAAGGCTGACAATGCGAAGCACGGCAACTGGAAACGAACCACGCAATGCACCCGGTAACGAAGTCAATCGAGATACCGAAACGAATTCACTGCAAACAGGACTGGCCGAAGAGGCTGATCTCTGGGCCCTCCGGGACACCAGCCCCCAGGCTCGCGAGGAACTGATCAGCAGATACCTGGCTTTCGCCAAGAGCCTGGCCGTCCGCTACCGCAACCAGACCGAGTCGCTCGACGACCTGGTCCAGGTGGCAAGCCTCGGACTGGTCAACGCAATCAACCGGTTTGACCCGGAGCGAGGAATCCCCTTTATCGCTTTCGCCTCCCCCACCATCACCGGTGAACTGAAACGGCATTTCCGGGACCGCACCTCAACCATGAGGTTGCCGCGCAGCCTCTACGACCGGATCGGGCAGATCGATCTCGTGGTCAGCGACCTGACCGGCCAGCTCAACCGGGAACCATCGGTCACCGAAATCGCCACCGAGATGAATACAGAAGAACACAAGGTGGTCGAAGCTTTCGAAGCCGGTCAGAACCGGCACCTTGTCTCGCTGGACTGCAATCCGGTGAGCAGCGACGGAGACTCGGGAACCTTCTCCGAACGGTTCGGCGAGGAGGACGCCAACTTCGACACCGCGGAGAGCCGGATCGTCCTGCACGAGGCAATGAGCGACCTCAGCAACGAGGAACAGACGGTGATCAGGCTCCGCTTCCGCGAGGAACTCACCCAGTCAGAGATCGCCGACCGGATCGGCCACTCCCAGATGCACGTTTCAAGGATGCTGCGGCGGATCCTCGACCGGATGAACAAACGAATCCCGGCAGCAGCCTGAGCTTTCCCTTCAGTCTCTCCCCCAAGTCCCGGCCGGCGCCCCCAACTTCCGTCGGCCGGGCAGGGCTTGCTGGACCCGTCTGGATGTTCTTGCGGCCAGCAGCCCCGGAGAATCAACAGTTCCGGGCCAGGATTCGTCATGCAACTCAGGGCTCGATGATCGGGAACCAGAGGTTGAACTCGTCGAGGTGTGCGCCGATCTCGCGGAAGAGGTCGAGCCCAGGCCCAGCCTCAAGTTCACCGGCCTCGATTGCCTGATCCAGCTTGATCTCGTTCGCAACCAGCCGGTTCAGCAGGTCACGGGTGACCCTGAGCACCGGTGC
>JAGQUU010000205.1 GCA_020438345.1 Solirubrobacterales bacterium
CTCGGATGTACCGGCCTCGGCCAACCGAACCTGCTCTGAGACGAGGGGAGTGGTGATCGACAATCAGGCGCCTATTTCTCCGGTCGGTCTCCATTCTTTGCAGGGAAGTGGCTGGCAGGCAGATAACGGGTTCAGTTTTCGCTGGTCGATACCCGCCGGGCAGGTTTCTCCGATTATCGGTGCGATCTACCAGCTGGTAGATCTCGATTCTGGCGACCCCAGGGATTACGGATACGTGGCCGAAACCAACCTCGAGGGAATCGGCCCGATCGAGGTCCCGGGGGTCGGGGCATACAGGATGAGAGTTGCGTTCCTGGACGCTGCCGGCAACTGGGGAGAGGCAGCCGAGACCACTGTCAGGTTCGACGACCGCCCACCGGGGAACGTGCAACCACAACCGGCATCGGGCTGGCTTTCTAGAGATGAACTTCCGCTACAGCAGGAGGTAAGCAAGGCCGACGCAGGTGGACCTTCGGGCATTTCCGGATACGCGATCGCTGTGTCGGAAGATTCACCCGCCTCCCCCTGTCAGTCAGGAATCTGCGAACTGCCCGAGATGACCCTTGCCGGCGGTCCGGACTTGAGGCGTGGGTCCATCGGCGGACTGAATGAAGGGGACTACTGGGTTTCGGCAGCAGCGGTTTCGGGAGCCCGGAAATCCTCGCTTGATCCCGGAGAGACCATTGTCCGGGTTGACAAGACTCCCCCGGATTCGAGCATCTCGGGTATCCCCGCAACCTGGGTAAACCATCCGGTAACTGTCACGGTGAGCGCGACAGACCAGCTGTCGGGAATGGCCAGAGTGGCGGGTGATGATGGTGCCCCGGCGAGCTTTATTGACGCTGACGGTTACGCGATCTATGAGTCCCCCGGCTCTGCTGCGACCTTCTCGATTGCCACGGAAGGAGTGACCCGGGTCCGTTACTGGGCCGAGGATCTGGCCGGCAACGCCAATGATGGTCAGGCCGGCCCGGACGGGGAGCTCCATCCGAAACCGTCTCAGACATCGGTACGAATCGACACCACACCCCCACAAGCGGAGTTTCTCCGGCAACCCGATCCGCTGGATCCCGAACTCGTTGCGGTCAGGGTCTTTGACCTTGATTCGGGAGTCGCCGCGGTTGGCATCGAGATGCGGCAGATCGGTTCGGGAAGCGAGTTCACCCGGCTGTCAACCTCTGGCCAGGATGGACAGTTCACTGCCCGGATTCCGTCCGATGAACTGGCGGCCGGTTCCTATGAACTCAGGGTCAGAGTTGCTGACCGGGCGGGTAACGAAGTGCTGAGAGACCGGACCGCCGCGGGGGAGTCAATGAATCTCAACCTCCCGCTCAAGCAGTCTTCTTCGCTTTCGGCGGTGTTCAGAGAGGGCAGAACCTCAATCCGGACCGGATACGGAAGCAGGGAATACGTTGAAGGAAGACTCACAGTGAACGGAATAGCGATGCCGAACGAACGACTCACAATCACCGAGATATTCGTTGCAGGCTCGAACTCGGGCGACAGGATCACCGAGGTCCGTAGTGATGGCGAGGGCCGCTACCGGGTCCGACTCGGCGCAGGACCGGGCCGAAAGGTTCAGGTTTCATTCGACGGTTCGAGGCAATTCACGAGGGTGAAGAGTCCCGAGCTCTCTCTGGCGGTAAAGGGGAAGGTCCGGTTCCGTCTCAAGCCGCGAGTTGTGGTGAACGGAGGTGTCGCGAAGATGCGAGGCTCGGTCGGATTCCGGGGTGCGCTGCCGCCGGCCCGGGGCAAACTCGTTGCGATCCAGTACTTCGACCCGTCAAGACACAAGTGGCGTCCGGTCGAGGTGATCCGCACCACCGGCAAAGGGACCTTCAAGTACCGGTACCGGTTCCGGACGATCACCTCACCGCAGAAGATCCTCTTTCGCGCCGCAGTCCTGCCCGAGGCCGGCTGGCCCTACCTCCCGGCCATGTCAAGGCCGCGACCGGTCATCGTCTATCCGAAGAACTTCCAGGCAAGCAAGCAGGAGAGATCATGAAGCGAATTCCACGTCCGTCTCCGGCAATGGCCGTGGCGATCATTGCCCTGATAGTTGCGATCGGTGGCACGGCAACCGCATTGCCCGGCAAGTTCACGGTAGGACAGGATGATTTGAAGAAATCTTCGGTGGGAGCTCGTTCGTTGGGAAAGCTCCTTATTGGGCATACGTCTGTTGTTGGTTCCGAAGATCGGGTCCGAGGGGACGGTGATTTCACGAACTCGCATGGTCAGATTAGCTGTCCATCGGATAAGCCACTAGCAATCGACCCATCCGTCACAGGACTAGGGCCGCACTCATACCTAACGTCCACCCAAGCCTTACCGAGCAGATTTGGAGGCCCGGTTGGCTACGCCTTCACCATCCTTACTGATGAGGGTCCCGGCGTCGGGTACACCGC
>JAGQUU010000206.1 GCA_020438345.1 Solirubrobacterales bacterium
ATCTATGTCCTCGATCCGCATCAGGAAGGGCGCGTCGCGGTCCCGAGCCGAACGCCAGGCCAGCAGCGCGGTGCGCAGGTTGCCGAGGTGGAGCCGGCCGGTCGGGCTCGGGGCGTAGCGGCCGGGCGCCCTGCCCGGATCGCGGTCAGGGTGAAACAGGCCGGTTCCGTTCAGATCCCCACTCGTCAGGTCCTGCGCCTCACCGCTCACAGCTTTGCCTCCAGATCCGTGGCGAGATCCCCCTTCGGCATCACCTTCACTTCATTCAGGCCAAGCCAGCCTGCCATCAGCTTCAACTCGTCCGCGAGTTCAGCCGGAACTTCCGGCGGCGCATCCGGCTCGGCCCAGGCCGACTGGACCAGCAAGACAGATCCACCCCGGTCGGACTTCAGATCCACCCGGGCCACGATCGAATAAAAAAAAAAAAACGGGAGGACGTAGTAGCCGTACTTTCGCTTTGCTTTCGGGGTGTAGATCTCGGTGGGGGCCTGATCGTCAAAAAAATCCTCCAACCGGCGCCGTTCGAAGACCAGCGGGTCAAAGGGCGCCAGCAGCGCCCGTGTCTTCAACTTGCGCGGACGGCGGGCCTCCGGGTGTAGCCAGGCCGGGGCCGGAAAGTCCTCGACCTCGGCTGGCAACAGACGCCCTTCAGCGGCAAGCCGAGCGATAGCTTCCTTCGATTCCCGGGCCGGCAGCCGGAAATAGTCCCTGAGGCAGCTGGCGGTCCCAACCCCGTGGGCGCGGGCCGAGATTTCGATCAATCCGTCAATCGCATCCTCCCGGGCCGGGGTCCCGGCCTCGTGAACCCGGTCCGGAAGAACCCTTTCGGGGAGGTCGTAAAGCCGCTCGAACTGTGAGGTCCTGCCGGCCGAGGTGACTCGACCGGACCAGAACAGATATTCGAGAGCGGTCTTCACCGGAGGCCAGTTCCAGCCCCAGTGATTCTTCTCGAGCCGGTGATCCGGATCAACCCGGGCAGATACCTGGCCGGCGGTCAACGGACCTGACCGGCCGACTTCAGCGATCACTGCTTCAAGCAACTCGGGTTGCTCCCCCGCGGCACGAACCGACCTCCATGCGTCCTGATCGGCCCGGTCCATTCGCCAGCGTAGTAGGCGATGGGTTTCCGGCGGGACGAACGAGGCCTCATGTGCCCAATACTCGACGAGCCGGCGGGGCGGCTTTGAACTCGCCTTCTCCAAGAGGCCGGTGTCATACGGGCCGAGCCTCGAGTAGAGCGGCAGGAGATGGGCCCGGGCAAGCACATTTACCGAGTCGATCTGGAGCAGACCGATCCGGTCGATGGTTGCCTGGATCTGACGCATCGTGACCTGCCCGAAGGGGCGATCGCGACCGAATCCCTGCGCGGCAAGGGCGACCCGCCGGGCAGCCTGCCTGCCGAGCCTCACCGGGTCCCGCTCACTCACCCTGCCTGCCCTTCCAACCGGTCTTCATCCATCCGCTCACGCACACATAATTACTGTCAATGCCACCGATTCGGGGGAGGACCCAATGAGCGGAGACCCACGGGCGCACGCTTACCGCAACGTAATCATCACGGCGGCCACCGCCGGCCTGGCTGGCCTGCTCTTCGGCTACGACACCGGTGTCATCGCGGGAGCCCTGTTGCAGATCACCCCGGACTTCGGTCTCGGCAGCTTCGAATCCGGTCTGGTTGTCGGTGCCGTTCCGATCGGAGCCGTCTTCGGTGCCTGGTACGCCAGCAAGTTTTCCGACCGTCAGGGCAGACGCAAGCTGATTCTCACATCGGCGGTCATTTTCATCGTCGGTGCGATCGCCTCCGCCCTGTCGCCGGACACTCTGATCCTGGTCGTTTCACGAGTTGTGATCGGTTGCGCGATCGGTGTTGCCTCGGCGGTTGCCCCGGTCTACATCAGTGAAATCGCCCCGCCTGACATCCGGGGCAGACTGGTCACATTTTTCCAGCTCGCTGTCACGGTGGGCATCCTCGTCGCGTACCTGGTCGGGCTTGCCTTCGCCGACGCGAACGAAGGCTGGCGCTGGATGGTTGGTCTCGGTGCTGTGCCGGCGATCGCCCTGGCGATCGGCATAGTCCGCCTGCCCTCCAGCCCGCGCTGGCTGCTGATGATGGGCCGGGAGCAGGATGCCCGGGAAGCTCTGCAGCGGGTTCGCACCGAAGGTCCGGAAGCGATCGAGCTGGAGATCAAGGAAATCGAATCCAGCATGGACACCCATGAGGGGACATGGAAGGACTTGCTGAAGCCAGGGGTCAAGGCTGCGCTCGTCGTCGGGATCGGCCTCGCGATCCTGCAGCAGATCACCGGCATCAACACCGTCATCTACTACGCCCCGACGATCATCCAGGAGACTGGCATCGATTCCGATGCCGCTTCAATTCTCGCTTCGCTGGGGGTCGGCATCGTCAACGTCCTGATGACCGTGGTCGCATTGCGTCTGCTCGACAGTCGCGGCAGGCGGGAGATGCTTTTCATCGGAGTAAGCGGGATTTCCTTCTCGCTCTTCCTGCTTGGCCTCGCCTTTTTGATCGGTGCCGACTCGGCCCTGGCCACCATCATGGCGATTTTCAGCCTGATGCTTTTCGTCTCGTCATTCGCGATCTCCCTGGGGCCGATCTTCTGGCTGCTGAACGCGGAGATCTACCCGCTCTCGGTTCGCAGCAAGGCGGCGTCGGCCGGCACGATGACCAACTGGTTTTTCAACTTTCTGGTCTCGCTGACTTTCCTGCCGCTCATTGACCTGCTCTCGCAGACCGGTGCCTTCTGGTTTTACGGAGTGATCGGACTGGTCACGCTCTGGTTCTGCTGGAGGTTCGTCCCCGAAACCAAGGGTCGAAGCCTCGAACAGATCAACGACATTTTCGAACGAAGGGCCCGGGGATAGAGCGTCGGAGTCGAGGCTTCGCCCGCGACACCGCAACTGCCGATCGACCCCTGGTTTAGTTGGTCGCATGAGTTCTTCGAAACTGCGTTTCATGCTGCTGTTCGTAGCCGCCTCGATCGGGTTTGGTTTGGCCTCCGCACCAGCCCAGGCCGGGGTCGCTGCCACACAGAATCAGATTCACAACCCGATCCTGCCGCTCGGCGCGGATGACACCGACTCGCCGGACCCGTGGCTCTTCAAGCACGACGGCAAGTACTGGATCAACTACACCTCCAACGGCAAGCTCGTCTATCGCGTCGCCCCCCAGATGGCTGCCCTCGGGAGCGCTCCCGAACGGCAACTCTGGCCCGTGGAAGGGCAGAGCGACCCGGACGACCGGAACTCCGAGTACTGGGCACCGGAGATCCACCGGGTGAAAGGCAAGTGGTACGTCTATTACACGGCCAACGGTGGCCAGGTAGATGTCGGCAAGCACCGCATGTACGTGCTCGAGAGCGAGACCTCGAGCCCGGCCGGTCCTTACCAGTACAAGGGCGAGATCACGGTGCCGCAGCCCTTCGCGATCGACGGCACAGTCATTGAATTGAACGGCAAGATCTACTACAGCTACTCCGCCGGCCCGAGTTTCCAGCCGACCTCGATCTACCTCGCCGAACTCTCTAACCCGTGGACGCTCGCGGGGACGCCGATCCTGGTCTCTGCGCCGGAGTACGGATGGGAGAAGTCGATTCTGCCGATCAACGAAGGACCCGAATTCCTGCTTCACGGCAACAAGCTTCATCTCATCTTCTCGGCGAGTTGGTGCGGTTCCGGGCTATATGCCCTCGGCCGGCTCACCGTGCCGAAGAACGCCGACCTGACGGACCCGAATACCTGGGTCGGGGCGAAGTACCCGAACCCGGTGTTTGAGACCGACGCCGCCAACGGAGTCTTCGGACCCGGCCACGGCTCCTTCCTGACCACCGGTGGCGGCAGGGAGTTCTGGAACGTCTACCACGCCACCGACGAGGCCGGCAAGGGCTGCTTCACCGGTGGCCTCAGGACCACTCGGATCCAGCGATTCACCTGGGACAGCGAAGGCAACCCCCGGTTCGGCAAGCCGGTCGCGGTGACCACCGGCATCCGGGCGCCGAAAGCCGACCTCAGCACCGCGATCCAGGCCGAGAACTCCCGATTTTTGGCGCCGAAGCGTGCCGTACTGCTGAACGAGCGCAAGTTCTACGGCTACACCGGCCGGACCCTGACCCCGAAGGGGGGCCAGCTGCCGGCCTTGCGCTTCTCGCTGAAACGCAAGGGCCGATACCAGATCTTCGTGCGGGTACTGGCCGGCCCCGAAACTCCGCCCGTGACCCTGGCCCGGAAGGGCCGGCCGAATGTCACCCG
>JAGQUU010000207.1 GCA_020438345.1 Solirubrobacterales bacterium
GACCGGCCCAGTTGGTTCCCGGACCGGCCGGCTGCGACTCGCCCCGCCGCCAGCGTCGCTGGGCCTCGATGACCCGTGCCTTGTTTTCTCCCTGACCGAAGAACCGGCCGGAGACATAGGCCCGGAAGAAGTCCCCCAGATCAGGCAGGGTCGACACGATCCCGCCGGATGCCCATGCACCCGAAGGGTTGATCAGGTTGGAGATATTCCCGGGCCTTTGACCGGGCTCGATCTCGTAGCCGCGCATATACGGACCCGGCAGCTTCACGGTGCGGGGCATGAACGTTGACCTGAGGCCACCGATCTGTCGTCCGAGCTGGCGGATCTGGCGCAGGTACGGTGTTCCGGTGACCTTCTCGGCCATCAACCCGACCACGATGTTGTCGGTGTCCGAGTACTCGTACCTTGTGCCCGGACGATGAGTCAGGTTCGATCCCCGCACCCAGGAGATGACCTTCCGGGGAGAAACGTACGCCTTCGGTCGATGCGTCATCTGGTTGATGAAACCCTTCGACTTGATGTATTCGGGCAGGCCACCGGTGTGATGAAGCGCCTGGGCGAGGGTGACCTGCTTCGCTTTCGGCATCAGGCCGGGCAGGACTTCACCGATCGTCGATTGCAGGCGAAGCTCACCCCGGGCGACCAGGTTCAATGCGACGGCACCACTGAAGGCCTTCGCTACTGATGCGATTCGGAAACGCTGCCGGAGTTGTGGCTTCTGGCCGGACTCCACATTGGCGAGACCCCGGCGGTAGTACTGGGATTTTCCGTCACGGACGATCTGCATCGAGATCCCGGGAGGGCCGTTCGGCACCTCCATGATCCTGTCAAGAGCCCGATTCAGGTCCGAGTTCGTGGAGGCTGGGGCCGACTGTGGCAAGGCGATCACCACCAGGGCGGAAAGAGCCGCCAGAAGAATGAGTCCTGCCTTGTCGATTCGTACCCTGCCCCGATTGACCATTGCGGGTGAAGCTACTGGATCAGATCAGTGGTTTCCACTTGAGGAGCTGCCGCTCATTGGCTCGCAGCCAGGTCGCTTCACCCCTGAAATCCGGGAAGGCGGCAGCAAGGTCGTCCCAGAAGGCCCGCGAGTGGTTGTGATGACGGATGTGCATCAGCTCGTGGACCACCACATAGTGGAGCGCCTCGGGCCGGCCGATTACCAGTCGCCAGTTGAAGGAAAGAGTGCCCGAGGTCGAGCATGATCCCCAGCGGGTGCGCTGGTTGCCGATTCGGATCTTCTTTGACTCGAGACCCAGTCGTTCACCTTCGATCTCGACCAGCGGCTCGATCCGGTTTCGGGCCTCGCGCCGGTACCAGCGGTCGATCGCCGCCAGCACCTGGGCGCGGCTGCCTCCCCCGGCAACCAACCGCCCGTTGCTCAGGCGGGCTGCCGCCTTGCCGGCACCGGTCGGTTCGATCGGGACGGCCCGTTCCTGAAGCCAGATCACACCGGGACGGTCGAAATTGACCGGCAGGCTGCCGGAATCAGGCGCTGGGGGCGCCTGGCGATCCTGAACGGGACTCACGCTGCGTCGGCCGGAAGTGCGAGGTGAACTTCACC